>JBLIKA010000100.1:0-12087 GCA_047637355.1 Glaciecola sp.
CTAATGGATAGTACTATTATCAAAGTAGCGCAAGAATATGCAGGGAAGGTGACTGTTGTTAAAATCGATGTTTCACTAAACTCCAGATTAAGTCAGTTATATGCAATAAGAGGGTTGCCTACAGTCGTCGTATTTAAAAATGGCGATGAGGAAATTAGAAAAAGCGGTGCACTAACAAAGAGTCAGTTGGTAAGGTTAATTGATGGAAAAAAGTCATTGTAAGCCATTTTAAAGGACAAAATAGTTGGTCTTTAAACACCATAAAAAAGACCATTGCCTTAGCAATAGTCTTTCGTTAAGTTTTGTTGCGATATCATTACCGTTTTATATGGGCTCGTGGAAAATAAACCCCAAACTCATTTGTGTATTAACTTTACTCTTCTATTTTGAAAGTTAGCCCAGCATTTTCCTTTAAGCGTTCAATTAACGAATTACCAAGCGCTGGAGCTGGTGTATATAATCCACCTTCAATACTATCGTAGTTCTCAACCAAACATAACGCGCTTTCAGCAATCATTTTAGATGTTGAACCATAACCTGGGTCAAGAGTACCAGCAACGCTTGCTATATGTGTTTTACCGTTAATGTCTTGGCCAACAAACATGACGTCGTAAAAACCATTGTCGCGTTCTTCCTTGGTAGGACCTTCGCCAGGCTTAGGACCATCGTCGCCCCCTAAAGACTTATCGTTTGCCACTGCATTTGCTATTGCTTCGCCTTGCTCGCCTGGGCCTGTCATCATCATTTCATCATATTTGAAATTATGACCGTACTGATGGTCTAGCAACATATTTGAACGGTGTATATTGCGAGTATTAATTGCTGCCATGATGAAAGGTGCAACCCAACTTCCTAAAGCTTCGTCAAAGTAAGGCTTGTCACCATTTGGTTGTTCGACAGGATTGGTTGTTGATGCAAGAGAATAGGGGTTTTTTAGCACTTTCATTACGCTAGGATCGGCAAATGCTGCTTTCATTGTAGCTTTTAAACTTGCTGCTGTGCCACCTGAGAATTTGCCTTGCATTTTACGTACTCTACCTTTGACATACTCGAGTGGCGCCCCTGTTTCAGCGATCACTTTTTGTTGTAAATGGTAAACGCCAAGATCAAAAGGAATAGAATCAAAACCGCAAGAAAATACAATTTTCGCTCCGCTGCTTTGCGCTTGTGTTTGGTATTTCGCAATCATGTCATGCATCCAGGTTGGTTCACCACAAAGGTCAACATAACCAGTACCGGACGCTGCACAAGCTCTGACTAGGTTTTCACCGTATATTTGATAAGGGCCTACGGTGGTTAATACAACAGCAGTTTGCTCGACTAATTTGGCAATGCTGTCCACGTCATTTCCGTTAGCCTCTATTAATGGGGTGTTGGGTGGAGCATTTAATTCATCTCTGACTGTTGCTAGTTTTTCGAGGTTTCTACCTGCCATTGCCCAGCTAACTTGGTCACTACCGGCGTATTGACTCAGAAAATATTCGACGACTAATTTGCCTGTAAAACCAGTGGCTCCGAAAATTACAACATCATATTTTTTATTTGCGCTATTTAGCATGCATATCTCTTTAGTAGAATATTGTCGACTTGGACCATAACTATACGACTGATGCTCAGTCGACATTATTTTTTTAGATTATTTATGCTTATCACTCAAACTTGTTTTAAGAAATAGTCACAATTTTACATGCATTCGTAGCACCTACAGTTTCCATACGGTCGCCGTAAGTTAGAATTACTTGATCCCCAATTTGCAATAAACCTGATTCTTTTAACGCCTCGATAACATCAAACGTTAACGCACCTGGCAGGCTTTTTGTTGAATCGAAATATAAGGGTATTACGCCGCGGTAAAGTGCCATCATATTTAATGTTGCAATATGTCGCGACATTGCAATTATGGGTAAAGATGTTGTGATCCTGGACATTAATTTAGGCGTTGTGCCACTCTCGGTGAGACCAACAATCGCTTTAATTGTAGACAAGTGATTAGCTGCATATACCGCTGACATTGCCGTGGTTTCACTCACATCTTTGAAAAATTCATCTAACCGATGTTTAGATATTTTAACGCTTGGGTGCAATTCAGCACCATCACAAACTCGGGCCATCGCTTTGACTGTTTCAACTGGGTATTTACCAGCAGCAGTCTCAGCAGAGAGCATTACTGCATCTGTACCGTCTAGCACTGCATTTGCTACATCCATTACTTCAGCGCGTGTTGGCATCGGGCTTTCAATCATTGATTCCATCATTTGTGTCGCGGTAATCACAACTCGGTTTAACTGCCTTGAGCGTGCAATTAATTTCTTTTGAACACCAACAAGTTCAGCGTCACCAATTTCCACACCTAAATCGCCACGAGCGACCATGACGGCATCAGATGCCAGGATGATATCATCCATCGCGGCTTCGCTAGCAACGGTTTCCGCGCGTTCAACTTTGGCACAAATTTTAGCATTGGAGCCTGCCTGTAATGCTAGTTCGCGCGCATAATTTAAGTCAGCGCCGGAGCGAGGAAAAGAAACCGCTAAATAATCAACACCAATTTCGGCTGCAGTAAGAATGTCACGCTTGTCTTTTTCTGTTAGTGCGTCGGCCGTCAATCCACCGCCTTGACGGTTGATACCTTTATTATTTGATAGTTTGCCACCGACAGTGACCGTGGTAACCACTTTTCGGCCATCAACACGGGTGACCATAAGCTGAATTCGACCGTCATCTAATAACAATAAATCACCTTCGCTTACATCATCGGGTAGTGCTTTGTAATCAATACCAACGGTTTCACTTGTGCCTGCATTGACGTCTAACTCTGCGTCTAGTGTAAATGTTTGGCCGATATTTAATTGTACAGCTGAGTCAATGAAGCGGGAAACACGTATTTTAGGACCTTGAAGGTCGCCTAAAATAGCAACATACCGGTTTAATTTTTTTGCCGCAATCCGTACTTTGTTCGCGCGCTCAATGTGGTCTTGAGCATTACCATGCGAGAAATTCATTCTAACCACGTTTACACCTGCTGCGATGATGGCTTCAATCATTTCTTGTGTATCAGTTGCAGGACCTAGAGTGGCTAGTATTTTTGTTCTACGCGACATATCGTTACTCATTTATTTTGTGGTTTCGGGGTTGTGTATTACTTTATTTGCAAACAGTGACGGTTTTAATTTAAAACTGAAATAAGCCTACAATTAACTTTCTGTTTTATTAAAGCGACTACCTCGTAAGGTGTCTTTGACTCTTTTTAAATTCTCTCTGAACTTAGTACCGCGACGCAAAGTGAAACCAGTTGCTAAAACATCAATTAATGTTAGCTGCGCAATACGCGATGCCATTGGCATATATAGGTCAGTATCTTCAGGAACCGCCAGCGAAAGCACGTAATTACATTCTTTGCTCAATGGACTGTCAGCAGAAGTAATGCCGACCACAACTGCATCATTTGATCTTGCTATTTGCGCGATATCAACCAAGCTTTTCGTTCTGCCTGTGTGAGATATTAAAACCACTACATCTTCTTCTGTGCAATTCATGCAACTCATACGTTGCATTAAGGTATCTTCAAAATAGACGACGGGCACGTTGAACCTAAAAAACTTATTGAGCGCATCATGAGCAACGGAAGAAGATGCACCCATGCCAAAAAATGAAATCTTTTTGGCTTGCGTTAATAGGTCTACGACCCGATTTACCGTGGCTATATCAATAGACTGACGAGCGACTTCTAATGAGGCCATTGTCGATTCAAATATTTTATTGGTGTATTCGGTGGGACCGTCAAATTCATCAACATGACGGTTCACATATGGCGTGCCGTTGGCAAGACTTTGTGCTAGGTGCAATTTAAAGTCAGGGTATCCTTTCGTGTCTAATCGTCTGCAAAACCGATTGACCGTTGGTTCGCTCACATTTGACATCTTAGCTAATGTTGCAATGGAAGAGTGAATAGCCACCTGCGGATTAGCAAGAATGACTTCTGCTACTTTTTTCTCTGATTTACTAAAATCAGCTTTTTGTCGTGTGATTTTTTCGAGTATGTTCATTATTATTATCTCGCTAAAGAGGCTTTTATTTACTCTCTTTGTGGTTTTTAGCACGCTCCAAGTGAATTCGAAAATTCTATTGGCCGCTCACGAACAGTTAAACTGTAATAATACTACGATTATTTTTAACGTTTGTCATTTTTGTTGTAACTTTTGGACAAAAATAATTAACATTTAAATACCTTTTGACCTAGATATTACATCTTATTACAGGGATATATATCGGTTATGAGGTCAGAGATGTGGATGGTTTATAGTTAGTATAGGTAGTGTAAATAAAGAATTGTATAATTTATCAGGTGACAGAGAGTTTTATATTTTAAAAAATCAAATGTGCGTCATATTTTTTGTTAAAGAGTTTGCTTTTTGCGCTTGTAATAGTTGTAATATTACTACATTTGTTGTTTACTGTACGCAAGAATTACCTGTCAATAATTACAATGTTGCATGAATATGGTGCAAAGAGGCTACTATGATTAAAGATACTGGGGCAACCAATTCTGGTTACGAACCCATTGATTTTGTCTTATTCGGCACCCTTGGTGACTTAGCAAGACGCAAACTACTTCCTTCTCTTTATCAGCTTGAAAAAGCGAACCTATTAAATAGCGACACAAATATTGTTGGTGTCGCACGCCAAGATATGCCACAAGCCGATTATGTTGCGAAAGTGAAAGAAAATATCACCAAATTTTTAGGTGAAAGTTTCTGCGCTGAAACATGGCAACGATTTGAGCAACGTCTTGACTATGTTCAAATTGATATGAAGAATGCGGACGATTATTCAAAACTTTGTGAACATGTCGATGTTTCGCGCACTATGGTTTGTTATTTCGCTACACCGCCTTCTATTTATGGCGATATTTGTAAAGGAATGAACGCAGCTAAGGTGATTGATTCTAGCGTAAGAGTAGTGTTAGAGAAACCCATTGGTCATGATTTTGCATCGTCAAAAGTGATTAATGAACAAGTTGCTGAGTTCTTCACAGAGAGACAAATTTACCGTATTGATCATTATCTCGGTAAAGAAACGGTGTTGAATTTGATCGCATTACGTTTCGCAAACAGTATATTTGCAACTAATTGGGATCATAATTGCATTGATCACGTGCAAATAAGCGTAGCTGAATCGGTCGGTATTGAAGGGCGTTGGGGTTACTTTGATGACGCGGGTCAAATGCGCGATATGGTACAAAATCACCTTTTACAAATTCTCTCTCTTGTTGCGATGGAGCCACCTACGACTTTAGATGCCGATAGCATTCGTGATGAAAAGCTAAAAGTACTCAAAGCGCTGCGTCCAATTAATTCAACGAATGTTGCTGAGAAAACGGTTAGAGGCCAGTATGTCGCCGGGTTCGTTCGCGGTGAGGAAGTGCCAGGGTACCTAGAAGAACCCGATGCTAATGAAAAAAGTAAGACTGAAACCTTTGTTGCTATAAAAGCCGAAATTGATAACTGGCGATGGGCAGGTGTTCCTTTTTACTTAAGAACAGGCAAACGCCTGCCGAATAAGACAAGTGAAGTTGTTATTTATTTTAAGCGTCAACCACACAATTTGTTCAGTGATAGTTTTACTACGCTACCTCAAAATAAGTTAGTGATCCGCTTACAGCCGGATGAAGGCGTTGAAATAACTGTCATGAACAAAGTGCCGGGTTTGACAAGTTCTCGTTCTATGGACTTGCAGAAGTCTAAACTCAACTTAAGCTTTTCAGAAGCCTTTGAGGCGGAGCGTATTCCTGATGCATATGAAAAACTGCTTTTGGAAGTCATGATTGGCAATCAAGCATTGTTTGTGCGCCGGGACGAAATAGAACAAGCCTGGACTTGGGTCGACTCTATTAAAGCTGCTTGGGATAAAAGTAATGAGCCAGCCGAAAGCTATCAAGCTGGCACATGGGGACCAGTATCTTCTATCGCACTGCTAGCGAAAGAAGGGCGATCTTGGTATGAAAGCAAAATGAAGCGAAGCAAATAGGAGCTTAGCATGAGTTTAAAAACAACCACGTTTAGTTCAGCTAATGAATTAGTGACTGTGTTCAGCCAACGTATTGCAGATATATTAAAGCAAGCCATTAGTGAAAAAGGTAAAGCCAGTTTAGTTGTCAGCGGTGGCAGTACCCCTTTGCCCTTATTTAAAGCATTGTCTATTCGCGCTTTAGATTGGTCTAAGGTAACAATAACGCTAGCTGATGAACGTTGGGTAGAATCAAGCGATGCAGCAAGTAACGAAAAGCTTGTAAGAGCAAATTTGCTGCAGGATAACGCTGCTGCGGCTCATTTTATCCCATTAAAAACAGCGCACGCGGATGCTGCAGATGCAGTGGAAGAGTTAACAGCCACTTTTAAAAAAGTCGGTTTGCCATTCGATGTTGTCATTTTAGGTATGGGCGAAGATGGCCATACCGCGTCATTATTCCCATGTTCGGCGCAAATTGAAGCTGGGATTGATGTAAATTTACCTGCGATGCTTATAGCAACACAGCCAACGACTGCACCGCATCAACGTATGTCATTTACTTTGCGTGCTTTAGTGAGCAGTGCGCACGTATTTTTGCACCTGACCGGTCAGAAAAAACGAGAAGTATTAAATCACGCATTAGAACACTCGACCGATTTGGAAAAGCCGATTAAGGCTGTCTGTGATAAGACCACCGTCGAATTGATGTGGGCCCCATAGGAGAAAATATGAACTCAATTATTCAAGAAGTAACGCAACGTATCATTGAACGTAGTAAAAACACGCGCCAAGCGTATTTAAATAAAATTGAAAAAGCTCGCAAAAATGGGCCTTTGAGAGGTTCATTGTCTTGCGGTAATTTAGCGCATGGGTTTGCTGCTTGTGGAAAAGAAGAAAAATCTGATTTACGCAATATGGTAAAAGCCAATGTGGCGATTATTTCATCATACAATGATATGTTGTCAGCGCATCAGCCATACGAAGATTACCCTCAAAAAATTAAGCAGGCAATTAGGGATGTGGGCAGTGTTGCACAATTCGCAGGCGGCGTTCCAGCTATGTGTGACGGTGTTACTCAGGGCACTCCTGGCATGGAATTAAGTTTGATGAGTCGTGATAATATTGCTATGGGCGCAGCCATTGCTTTGTCACACAATATGTTCGACGCGACCATTATGATGGGCATTTGTGACAAAATAGTGCCAGGTCTATTGCTTGGTGGTTTGACCTTCGGTCATTTACCAACGGTGTTTGTGCCAGCAGGTCCGATGCCATCCGGTTTACCAAACAAAGAAAAAGCACGCATTCGTCAAGCTTATGCAGAAGGCAAAGTGGGTCGTGATGAACTGCTTGAAGCCGAATCTCAATCATATCATTCTGCTGGTACTTGCACGTTTTATGGTACGGCAAACAGTAACCAGATGGTGGTTGAAGTTATGGGACTGCATTTGCCTGGGGCTTCATTTGTTAATCCGGGTACGCCACTGCGCGAAGCCCTTACAAAAGCAGCTTCTGTGCAGGCAACTCGTATCACTGATTTAGGCGAGAACTATATGCCAATTGGGCATATCGTTGATGCCAAGGCAATGGTCAATGGTATAGTTGCATTGTTAGCAACTGGGGGTTCTACCAATCATACGATGCACTTAGTTGCAGTTGCGCGCGCCGCTGGCTTGATTGTGAATTGGGATGATTTTTCTGACCTATCCAAAGCAATACCGTTGCTTACCCGAATTTATCCTAACGGTTCTGCCGACATTAATCATTTTACGGCCGCTGGCGGCACGGGTCTGTTGTTCAAGGAGCTGTTAGACGCGGGTCTACTGCACAACGATGTAAATACGATTTGTGGCAGAGGACTAGAACAATATACGAAAGAGCCTATTTTGCGTGACGGCGAATTGTTATGGGTTGATGGTCCAAAAGAATCACTTGATAAAGCGGTCTTAACGACAGTTGGTGCAGCATTTAAACCAGACGGTGGTTTGTCGGTACTTAAAGGTAACATTGGTCGTGCTGTTATGAAAACATCAGCCCTGCGTGAACCCAATTGCCATATCAAAGCGCCTGCGGTTGTTTTTGAAGATCAATACGCTTTCGATAAAGCATTTAACGACGGTGACTTAAACAAAGACTGCGTTGTTGTTGTTCGATTCCAAGGTCCTGCAGCAATTGGGATGCCTGAATTACACCGTTTAACACCACCACTAGGTGTATTGCAAGACAATGGGTTTAAGGTAGCACTCGTGACAGATGGCCGTATGTCCGGCGCTTCTGGTAAAGTGCCAGCAGCTATTCATGTAACACCGGAGGCCTACAAAGGTGGGTTAATCGCGAAAGTCAAAAATGGTGATGTGATTGAGTTAAATACGGCAACAGGTGAGTTTATTCTGCATGTTGACGAAGCCGAATTATCCTCACGTGAACCAGCAACGATGGATTTAACAGATAGCCACATAGGAATGGGAAGAGAGATTTTTAGTGGCATGCGTGCATCTCTTTCGGGTGCCGAAGAAGGCGCGTGTTCATTATTCGTTGAGCAAGAGTAGTCAATATGAGTATGATGTTCGTAGCTGATGTAGGTGGTACAAATATACGCTTGGCATTAGTAAAGAATGGTGCGTTGCAACAAATTACTAAATATTTGTGTAACCAGTTCGACACCATCACCGACGCAATTAACCAGTTTGCGATTGATGTAAATGTTGACGGTTTCGAGCATGGTTGTATCGCTATTGCGTGTCCAGTAAATGATGATTTTGTAAAAATGACGAATCATACCTGGGCATTTTCTAAACGTGTATTGCAAAATGAATTGAGCTTAAACCGCCTTTTAGTGATTAACGATTTTTCGGCTGTCGCCTTTTCATTACCTACATTGTCGAGCCAACAAATCATTCAAATTGGCCGAGGTGAACCTGTCGAAAACGGCAATATTGCCGTTTTTGGGCCCGGCACGGGTTTAGGTGTTGAACATCTTACTTGGACTGATAGTGGTTGGCAGACTCTTGATGGTGAAGGGGGCCACGTTGATTTTGCTCCAAACGATGAACAAGACCTGATAGTTTGGCGTTATATAAAAGCAAAACTAGGCCGAGTAGCTGTTGAAGAACTGCTGTCCGGAAGAGGTCTTGTTAATATCTATAAGGCACTCGCAGCTGATGCAGGTCTTGAAGTTCAGTATAATGACCCTGCTGATATTACAAAGCATGCGCTCGCCAATACCAATCCAACATGCGTTAAAGCTGTGCAGCAGTTTTGCCGAATTATGGGAAGTTTTGCAGGCAATTTAGCATTGAATCTTTGTACCACTGGAGGTGTTTTTATCGGCGGTGGTATCGCGCCTCGTTTGGGCGACTTTTTTGCTAATAGTGAATTCCGCCAAAAATTTGAAGACAAAGGCAATCTGGCTGGCTATGTCAAAAATATTCCTACCTACTTAATTAATGAACCCGACCACGGATTACTGGGTGCATTAGCGTATTTACTACAACAAACCAAAGAGAAACATTGATGATGAATAACTGGACCTTCTCCTCAGAAGAAATTTTTAACCAAGGACCGGTTGTACCTGTTCTCGTGATTGAAAATGTTGAAGATGCTGTGCCTATAGCGAAAGCGCTGATAGCGGGTGGTATTAATGTATTAGAAGTGACGCTGCGCACGGAAGCTGCAATGGATGTTATTCGCGCGATTGCTAAAGCGTTACCTGATGTGTATATCGGTGCAGGTACAGTGACTAATCGTGAGCAATTAAAAGCGGTGACTGAAGCGGGTGCTAAATTCGCCATTAGTCCTGGCTTGACTGCAGATTTATTGCAAGCCGGTAAAGAAGGAACAATCCCTCTTATTCCGGGCGTCTCAAATATTTCAGATTTGATGAAAGCTAAAGATGCTGGTTATAACCATTTGAAATTTTTTCCTGCAGAAGCTGCGGGTGGTGTGAATGCACTAAAATCAATTGGTGGACCATTCCCTGACATCACATTTTGTCCTACTGGTGGTATTAGCCCAAGCAATTATAAAGAGTACTTGGCGTTGCCGAATGTTAAATGCTGCGGTGGTTCATGGTTAGCGCCAGCTGATGTGATTGAAAGTAAGCAATGGTCGAAAATCACTGAACTTGCTAAACAAGCGGTCAAAGTTTAGTTAACGCGTTAAATGGAGTGTTAACACTCCATTTATAATCGCTTAATTAGCTAGCATGTTATTTATTGCCCTGGTTTTTATCTACTGGGTCTCTGTTGGCATGATCTTTATTAGCCGACAGAGCATTAACTAACGAGTGTTATCCAATGATCTGCACTAATTCATGTATCTCTTGCGCAGCTATTACGGTTCCTTGAGTTAATGAGGCTTCAATACAGAGCATGTTGAGATAGCCATTGTCTTGCATATCAGTCATAGCTTTACTTTTTTCTTGCCACGGATTCCATATAACAACGGAGTCATGTCCATGTTGCTCTATGCTAATTTTATCATGTTGCAAGTTCACCTGAATAAACTCAAACTGATTGTCTTCGTCTTGCAGATGGATCCTATCCGTTTCACTGCCGATTAAATAGGGTATTGGCTGCTCGAATATACCGTTCTCTCTGGTCTTATCAATATATCTTCCTTCAACGCCCATTATTTTAGTGTGATGAATATCAGTGATATTAAAATAAGTATGCAGTGCCGCTGTAATTTTTACCGGTTGTTCACTTTTATTTTTAGTACTGAGCTTGATGCTGCATTTTTCTGAAAAGGTGACTTCAAGATAAGTTAACAGATTGTTAGAAAAACCATACAAACCAAGTTGAGTAGGACTTAATGTTATTATTGTCGACTCGGGGGTCTCTTCAATTCCAATAACACGCCAATCTTGAGTGCGCACAAAACCATGAGGAGGTAATTTGCGACCTTTGTTTGCTGTGAGGTCAGGATAAATACCACCAAACCATGGCCAGCATATAGGTACGCCTCCGCGTATCGGTTTGCTTTTATCGAATGTCGCAGTTTCGCTTAACCATAGTCGCTCTTTGCCATCAGAGTTTGGTATAAAACTGAGTAGATGAGCACCGAAAAGAGCTATTTCAGCTTTGCAGTGCCTATTAGCAACCTTCAATGTCTGCAACTGTTCTCTGTCACCGGTCGAAACTGTGGAATATTGTGTATTCATATGCGTATACATGCAGTTTTCCGAATTGCTAAAAGTAAAAAGACGGCTTATAGCCGTCTTTATGTGTTTCGTTTGAAGTAACTTACAGACTGAGTCGCTTTAAAAAATTACGCTACTAAAGCGTAAACTACCTTATTTAGAAATATGTGCAACCAAATCTAAAATCCGGTTTGAATAGCCAACTTCGTTATCATACCAAGCCACGACTTTTACAAACGAATCGTTAAGTGAAATGCCTGCCGTAGCATCAAAAACGCTTGATAAGGTATCGCCGATAAAGTCTTGCGATACAACTGCATCTTCAGTGTAACCAAGTATACCTTTTAATGTTCCCTGGGAGGCTTCCTTCATAACTTCACAAATTTTTGCATAGCTCGCAGGCGTTTCCAAGTTAACGGTTAGATCAACTACAGAGACGTTTGCTGTAGGCACTCTGAACGCCATCCCAGTTAGTTTACCGTTCAGTTCAGGAATTACTTTACCAACAGCTTTTGCAGCGCCAGTCGATGATGGAATGATGTTTTGAGAAGCACCACGACCACCACGCCAATCTTTCGTTGAAGGTCCATCAACTGTTTTTTGAGTCGCTGTTGTTGCGTGCACCGTAGTCATCAAACCGTCTTTAATACCAAATGCATCATTCAATACTTTTGCAATAGGTGCTAAGCAGTTAGTTGTGCAAGACGCGTTAGAAACAATTGTTTCACCCGCATATTTAGCGTGATTAACGCCCATGACAAACATTGGAGTATCGTCTTTCGACGGCGCTGATAACACGACTTTCTTTGCGCCCGCAGCAATATGCTTTTCTGCTGTCTCTTTGGTTAAAAATAAACCGGTCGCTTCAATCACAACATCAGCATTAACGGCGTCCCAAGCTAAGTCTTCCGGGTTTCTTTGGGCAGTAACTCTGATAC
>JBLIKA010000101.1:0-12071 GCA_047637355.1 Glaciecola sp.
GGATGTTAGTAACAAATCATATAAGCACTATCGTTTAGCGTATCAAACCAGTCTTGCAGGCTTTGATATTGTAATTGCAGCCGAGAATACTAGCTTAGACATCGATACTGCAGATGAGCGTATCGTTCTGTCTGTAGGCCGTACCTTCTCATTTTAAGTAATAATTTTTAAGTACACAAAGCGGCCTATATATTCGCTTTTTTATTATCAAAACGCACATCGACTACGCTGCCGCGTATAGCATCTGCAGTGCCATGATTAATCTCATTGCAGTCCGCATGATTGGCTTTAAGCATGGGGAACGGAACTCTCAAGTTAACGAGCAGACTCAGAAACGTGCGCTAATCAGGGCATGAAAAATACTACTATTTATGCCGGATATCGCTATCCATCCCAAATTATCAGTCACGCTGTGTGGCTTTATCACAGATTTACACTTAGCTTGTGTGACATCAAAGAATTGCTGGCAGCAAGAGGCATTGCCGTCAGTAACGAAACCATCAGAAACGGGTGTCAAAAATTCGGTCAACGATATTGCAAACTTATAAAAAAGAACCGTGGACGATTAGGTGGTGCTTGGTATCTTGATGAGGAAATTTAAATCCCAAGGTCAGGCTCAACGATTTCTCTCGTGTCATGGAGTGGTTAATAACCTATTTAGGCTTGGTCGCCATTTAATGAAAGCGAGTAATTACAGACTTATACGAGACAGGTCGTTCGTTAAATGGAACAGGGTGAGCTATGTCCAAAATTTGGCATAGGTAATTATAATGCTATTCAATTCATCTGATCCCGGTAACTTGACAGTACCCCTTTTTATGCTCTTATCACTCCCTACTTTGAAGGCTACAATAAATCCCGCTTCCATTGAGTTTAAAATAAATCCCCGAGTTCAATGTATAATTTTATGGGAGGGTTACAAAGACATAAAATGTTGGATATCAACACAATAGAACTGCTATTTTGCCTTAGCGATTATATTGCTAAATTTATGTACAAATCGTTCAAGCATATAATGAGGCATACTAACTAAAGGTACTTCTTTCAAATTTGCTTGCTCCCCTCTTGGTTTAATTAACCCATATTCAATATCGCCAGCATATAACCTTAAGGCCATTGGGTATGTCTTGGTACCGAGCAACATCTTTAAAGATATCATCTTATTTGAGTGACCAGACTTACATTCAATAGGTATAACCCTCGAATTCAACGCTGCTACAAAATCCACTTCAGAGATAGCATTCTTCTTCTTTCGTTCCCAATGATACAAGGCCTTAGCCTTGTAATACGGGGGCACCGATTGTAAGATCTGAGCTACAAATTGTTCTGCCATTGCACCTTCGGCAACACTGTTAATATCCCCAATGCCATAGACCTCTTGAGGCAATAAATCCATATACGAGTAACAAAGACCTATATCTAACGCAAATAACTTGTGAGCGTACTTATCAGCCCCACTGAGCAAAGGCGCTTTGTTTTCGTGAGTGTGAACACTTCTTCTTAAAAGCTTTGACTTAACCAGAATTTCTATATGGGCGCGGGTCTTTTCCGCTCTAAACCCCGGCGCAAGCTTTGACAACGTCATTGAGTTACATGGATGGCTGTAAACCTGCTTGAAAATGAGTTCTAAAAGATCTGGGTCGTATTTTTGCCCTGACAACTTACCAAAGTCAGCGAAGTCATTGATATAGCCAGTGAGTAAGTTATTCTTGATCTCGTCTACTCGCAACACACCTTCATCATTAACGAATGCCTTAACTGCCGCAGGCATACCGCCGCAAACCATGTATTGCTTATACAAACTATAGAATATTTCGTGAAAACTACTTCCTATCTGCTCTAATACATCCAGATTAGTAAGCTTTTTATAAGCAACGGGATTCTCCGCCAAGACAAATTCTTCAAACGTCATGGGGTCTAAATAGACAAACTCCACGCGCCCTGAAGGCCCTTGCCCACTCTTCTCTTTTTGAATTTCAAGCTCTAATAGTGAACCTGCGGTAATTACTTTATATTCCGGCGCTAATTCTTTAAAGTAACGAAGATACGCATAGAATCCAGGAAGCTCTTGAATCTCATCGAAGAAAAACAAAACATTTTCAGGCTTGTCAGTTACGCCTTTCTCTAACAGCAATAACTCTAGAATGTCTTTTGCATTAGAGCGCTTACCTAACATCCCTGCAAAGCTAGGAGTGTCTTCTAAGTTAACTTCGATCAATGTTAAATCAAGCTCTTTAGCTAGCATCCGAACTAAGGTGGTTTTACCAACCTGTCGCGCCCCTCGCAGCACCAAAACGCCGCGAGAAGTAGCACTAACCCACGATTTTAATTGTTCAATACATCTTCTATACAAAGAGTTCACCAATCGGTTTATTCAAAATAGTTCATTTCCAAATAATAATCTATCATAATTACGTCCATTTCCAAATAATAAATCAAGTTATTTAGGTCCACTTCCAAACAA
The DNA here is from genome assembly GCA_047637355.1 of Glaciecola sp. Lineage (GTDB taxonomy): Bacteria > Pseudomonadota > Gammaproteobacteria > Enterobacterales > Alteromonadaceae > Glaciecola. The sequence goes on from JBLIKA010000101.1 coordinate 2,465, forward strand.
TAAATTAACCTTGTTGATAATTTCCAGTGTCCATCTAAAATAAACGGACGAATAATTGCTCCTAGCTATAAAAACCTTTATGTTCAACCGCGTGGTTTTTCTGTGACAAAAATGACAAATAATAAACATAAATTGTAGATAAAAGTTCGACGATTATAAAACGGTGACACATCTACGCGGTCTAAAAAGGTACAAACCGATATTTTTAATCTCTTTTGTATCATGCCCTTACGCTGATTTTTATGCTTTAGCCTCAAATAAGCCCATGTAAAAACCATTTTTATACACACTTTTTTACTATACTCCGAAGCCGAGGGTCGCGCGTTCGAATCGCGCCGGGTGCACCACTTTCTTTGCTTTCGAGAGTTTACGCTCTAGTGTTCGTATTTCAATTTACACATATAAAGAATTAAGTAGTCAATTTGGGCTCGTAAAAACATGACTATTACTCAATCTCGCACAAATAACCAAATTATTGCTTGTGACAGCTTGTTAACTTGACAGTACCCATCATCAGCATTCATCCCATAAAGCAAATTTAATAAACGCCTTTACACATTTTAAAAGTGCAAAAGGAGCTTGTTGGAACACACACTTAAACTAAGCAATTAGGCCTACTGAACAAATCCCCGCTTGTTAAAGCCGCAATTAAAAAAAATAATTAAAATTCCTAAGAATATTTGCTAACATCATTTACCTTATTGCGCATTCAAATAGATATCTATGAAAGATAGCTCCAAAGATAAGAATCATAATTCCCCCGCTAAAGCAGCTAATTCGCGAACGCAAGGGGTGGGTCGGTTAACTATTGATGCAGTATTGTCTATTACCAATATAGTTGAATCAATGCATAAGCGGGTAAGTCCGCTTTCAGCTGCTAGGTCGACGACTGAAAAAGAACAGCTTTCAGGCATCAGCGGATTGGTGTATCGCAATATTCGCAATGTGACAGAATTGTTAGGTAAAAGTATTGATGCACCTCTGGCAGCAATAAGTAAAATATTGGATTCTCAACCTGATTCAACGTCGACACAGGCTTTGCTTGCCGCATTGAACGGTGTATTGGGTGATCATCTTGTTCTTAGCGAAAATCCTTTAGCTATTCAAATGCACTTTAGAAAAGAAGGCCAAATTCTCAATGACGGTCAGTTGCGTGAGATCATAAAGCAGAGCAACGGCAAACTTCTGATCATGGTTCATGGCTTGTGTATGAATGACCTGAAGTGGTGCCAAGAAGGTCATGATCATGGTGCTGAATTGGCAAAAGAGTCGGGTATGGGAGCCATCTACCTGCATTACAATACGGGACGTCATATTAGCGACAACGGCCAACAGTTTGCCCGTTTATTGGAGTCTTTAGCAAGCCTATCAGATAAACACTTGGAAATTAATATATTGGCCCACAGCATGGGGGGACTAGTATCCCGCAGCGCCTTTCATGTTGCCCAAAATAGCGGTCACAAATGGCCTGAACTACTCAATAACTTAGTGTTTTTAGGTACGCCACACCATGGGGCTGATCTGGAAAAAGCCGGTAATTGGATTGATTTGATTTTAGGTGCTCATTCATACACTGTTCCATTTGCACACCTAGTGAAAGTGCGCAGCGCTGGGATTACAGATTTACGTTATGGTAATGTGCAGGAGTTGGATTGGCATACTACGGAACGCTTTGAGTTCAGTGGCGACCAACGTTTGCCATTGCCTTTGCCTAATAATGTAAAGTGTTTCGCGGTAGCAACGAGTGCTAAAGAAAGTATCAATTACCCTTTAGGTGACGGACTGGTAAGGATCAAAAGTGCACTGGGTGAGCACCAAGACCCAGCGTTTGATTTACATATTCCAGTTGTTCGAAAATGGGTAGGTACTAACATTAATCATATGCAACTGTTAAACGACCCTAAGATTTATAAAGTGTTGAAAACGTGGTTTGGGATAGCGTAATTAGTTAACATTTATTTCTCTAACCATCACATAGATTGCTAGGCACTAATAGCTAATTAACGGCAGCCAGTTTATGACCGACACTCTCAAATGTTGTGAATAAAATTGAAAAAACTATCTAGTTACGTCTAAACTAAGCATCGAAACGATGGTTTGTAGAGGTAATGAGTTAGATATTAGTCTTGGTATCCATCTCAAATAATCAGTTACGCTAAGTGGTGTAGGGTCAGTAATGCCCTTAATGACTGCAGGCGATAAAGCCAAAAACGGTCATTACTTATTTTGAAATTATCGGTGGTAAACTACCTTATATAAGTATTAGCCATACTGTTTTGAATACCATAACGAACCTTACCATAACATCATGAGGATTAATTAATGGAACAATACGACATAGTTCTATTCGGTGCTACCAGCTTTGTAGGTGCAATTTTAACGAGTTACATGCTTGAAAAATATCCCGTTGAAGGTGATCTGAAATGGGCCATTGCGGGCCGTTCTGAGAGTAAGCTTGCGCAATTAAAAACATCTTGTGGTGCAGCAGCGATGTCGCTGCCTTGTATCGTAGCTGATGCAGATGACAAAGCCAGTATAGATGCACTTGTCGGATCTACAAAAGTGATCATATCTACTGTCGGCCCCTATGCCTTGTATGGTGAACCAGTGATAAAGTCATGTGTTGCTCAAGGTACCGATTATTGTGATTTGACCGGCGAACCACAGTGGATTAAGAAAATGATTGATCGCTACGAAGACTTAGCTAAAATTTCCGGTGCTCGCATTGTACACAGCTGCGGTTTTGACTCAATTCCGTCAGATTTAGGCGTGTACTTTTTACAAGAAAAGGCCAAGGAACGCTTTGGTCAATATTGTTGTAGCGTTAAAATGCGCGTAAAAACCATCAAAGGCGCGGCCTCTGGCGGCACAGTTGCCAGTATGATGAACATGATCAAAGAAGCCACCAAAGACCGAGAACTGCGCAAACTTTTAGTGAATCCCTATGCACTTTGTCCGTCTACTCATCCGTTTAAATCGAAGCAAACTGACTTAAAAACCCTTGCCTATGATAAAGATATGCAAGCCTGGGTTGCGCCTTTTGTGATGGCGGCCATTAACATCAGAATAGTGCACCGCACAAATTCACTTTTGGGAAATCAATATGGCGAAGACTTCTTATATGACGAAGCCATGATCACTGGAAAAAGTATTTTGGGTGGTATAAGTGCGGCAGCTTTCTCTGCAGGAATGGGAGGTTTCATGCTGGCCGCCGCTATTCCGCCTAGCCGATGGTTAATGGAGAAAACCATTCTGCCTAAACCCGGCGAAGGTCCTAGTCCTAAAGCGCAATTAGAGGGACATTATGATTTGCGTTTTGTAGGCAAAACCCATAACGGGCAAGAGATCCGTTGCAAGGTTACTGGTGATCGCGACCCTGGATATGGGTCTACAGCTAAAATGCTTGGCCAATCGGCTGTGTGTTTAGTCGAAGATATTACTAAGGAAGACAAAATCGGGGGATTTTGGACACCGGCTAGTATATTCGGCGATAAGATTATCGACCGATTAGAGAAACATGCTGGCTTAATTTTCTCTGAAGAATAATTTTGAGGTAAATGCCTTGCACACTCAGACCGCATTGAGACACATCAAAGTTCTGATATTTCTCCATATAGGGTTTACTGAACCTGCGTTTGCTATTATCAGTCAATTTCATTCCTTAGTAAGCGTTTAATTTATGCCTGTGCACGAAAAATTCCAACCAAGTGATTAGAAGCGGTAAGGGCCTCGATTCTATTGTTCTGAGCATTCATAGGTGCCTTACTGAGTATGATTAATCTTCAATCATTTCCCTATCAACAATAATATTAGGGTCCTCAGACACTTTTTCACCAATATTGTCAATAGTGAGTGATGAGTCATCCACACAACTTTCTAACATATCGAATGCTTCCTGAAAGTACAGTGCCATCTGGTCTAAACTGGCAATTTTAGTATCGCAAGACACCAGGCCAATTTGGGCAATGCCATCGTATGTGACCATGGTAATATTGACACCGCCACCTGGCGTCATCGTTGAAATCGGATAGATAGAGAGCAATTTAGCATCTTTAAAATACAATGTATTTGGTGGGCCAGGCATGTTAGAAATAAGAATATTACCAATAGGTCTAAACCAATCAGAAATACGCAATACTTCAAAAAGCGTTGAAAACGATTGTATTAGTAGCGTGTAATAACTAAAAGCAGCCGGATGGGAAACTCTCGCCGCCTTTTTAACGACCCGATGATTTTCAATAATTTGACGTAATCTTAGGTAAGGGTCTTTTTCGCCGAAGGCTAATTCAACAGGCACAATAGCGATTTGGTTACCTGCGGTAGTTTCCCCAGGTTTACGCAGATTGATTGGCATATTGGTATACAGCGCTTTATCACAAGTATGGCCAAAATCTTTTAAAAAACGATGCACACCAATATCAAATACACACAACATAATTTCATTTGCCGAGGCTCGTAGGCGTTTACTCAGTGTTGTCACTCTGGCAAATTCTAGATCTAAAGTAGATACTACCCGACCCTTCTTGACTTGGCCTGTAAGTATCGTTTTTGTGCCTGAAAATGGAACTGGCATGTAGTCCTGATTGACTCTGAGAAGCTTCAGTAATAAACGGAACACAACCCAAATAAGGTCTTTTACCGCAATAATAAGGCCCCATAATCCCATCAATACCCGCTTAAAAATGTTAATTTTTGTGCGCGCTTTAGGCACCTGAACAGAAGCCCAAACAGGCACAAAACCTTCGCTATCATTTTGCTCTGAGTAGCCCTTTTGGAACAAACGAATAAGGGATGCACCGTCCCCGCACATATGATGCACTTTTACGTAAATCGCGAATTGGTGTTTTGTTTTGTCTTTAATTAAATGATATTGCCAAAGTGGTTTGTCTCTCTCTAACATCGTTTCATGTAATTTTGCGACAAATTTATGCAAGTCTGGTTTGTTGTTAGTATCATCAAGTTCGTGTATCTGCACATGATAATCTATATTTATCTGCTCAATCGGTGTCAATTTAATAGGAAAGCCTAAAAAGGTACTGACTCTGCAATCAAAGGGAGACACTGCTTTGGTAAAGCTCTTCAATTCAGCAAAAAGTTGATCCACATAATCGTGAGGTGCATTTTTGGGAATTTCTAAAAGTTGCAATGCGGCTACGTGTTTAGGGTTCGCTTGAGACTCAGTAATCCAGAACATCTTGTCTAGAAAGGAAATCTTTTTGGTCACGAGTAATCCCTTTTAAATTTGATCTAATTGTTTGCATTCAGAGTAGTATCATTCCATATTACAAGCAACTGAAAATATAGCTACCAGAGAGTAAAGGCGTGATAAGAGTATTGTTTAATAAAAAAGGAGGTGTTGGAAAATCTAGCCTAACCGTCAATTTAGCGGCCATCTCAGCCAGTCAAGGTTATCGCACCTTGATTTTGGATTTAGACACGCAGTGCAATAGTACAGCATATTTGGATGCACTGGATGCGCCAGCACAAAGCACTATTGCCGACCTCTTTGAACAAACCATCACTTTTCACCTGCGCCGCCGGCCTGCCATTGAATTTTGCCAAGCCACAAAAATGCACAATTTGTATATTATTCCGGGCTCAAACGGTTTAGCCGAGCTAGAAAGCGAATTGCATAGTCGGCACAAAATATACAAGCTGCGCGAAGCGCTTGAATCGTTGAGTGAGGAATTCGATCACATTTACATTGATACAGCGCCCGCTTTGAACTTCTATAGCTTGTCAGCATTAATTGCTGCCGACCGTTGCCTAATTCCGATTGATTGTGACGATTTTGCTCGACAGGGCTTATATAGCCTGCAACAAAAAATTGCCGAAATTAGAGAAGATCACAATCCAAAATTAGAAATAGAAGGCATTATAGCAAATCAATTTATGGCGAACGCTAATTTGCCAAAACAAATTATTGACGAATTAATTGAAGAAGGCTACCCAGTATTATCTGAATACATTAGTCAATCGGTGAAAATGCGTGAATCACATCAAGCAAAAAAACCACTCATTACACTTGTGCCAAAGCATAAGTTGACGTTATCACTGGTAGCGATTTTTAATTTATTAAATCATGACAAAAATACATAAAAAGTGCGAACAAACGACCCTAATTTTTAATCGTAGGACCTTACTTGTTGTGAAATGATGGGTGTGAGAATTAACTGTGTTTTGGCGCGGCTTTTTCTACATAAAGACCAAGTATAGTTGCATAAAACCTGCTCCCATTCCTAACAGGGCACCTGTAAGAATAAGCTTCCACTCGTCGGCTTCATATGCTGGGCGTAGCACTCCTTCGAACTCCTCAGGGCTTAACGCTCTCATTCGCTCACACAAGTCATCACTAATACGTAAAGCCTTGTCGGTGTATTCAAAGGCATACGGCAAATATTTTTCAGAATCCTCAAAAATGCGTTTGCTCGCGAGTTCTTTCATTTTGTAATAGGACTCGGAGCCAACTCCCAAAGCAAAATAAGGTTGCGCAAAAGCGATATAACGTTCAATAGCATCATTAACGTGTAATTCCATTAGTTCTAAGAATTGCTCTGATCCAGAACCATGCAGGGCGAACTCTATCAGGTTTTTTGATGTCATTAATTTAGCTTCTATAATATCTGAATAGACGCGCGATACTTCATGTTGACGCTTTAAAAACATTCCCTGAATAGTAAACCCCATAAATTTTATTGGTCGCTTGGGTTCAAAAATTATTTTTAATGCGATCCAATTTGTTAAGTAGCCCACAATTAAACCACCCAAAGGTAAAACCCACCAATGTGGCAGGTATATCCAAACAAACATTGTTGGCAGACCAAACAGCAAGCCAAACCAAAAGCCAGAACGCTCGATAAACGGGTATTCTTTTTCACCCGACTTGAGAAATATTTCGTTGATGAGTTCTGGTGTTTCAACAAGCTTTTTAACTACTAATTCTTTAATATCAACAATTTCTTCAACATTGTGTTGAAAATCATTAACCATGTTGTTAACAACATTCGGTATATCTGCTTCTATCCGCGCATATACGAGGTTTTTGCCTTGTACTGGTAAGGACGCCCAAAGCTGAGGTGCACATTCACGCATAACGTCGTTAACTATTCTTTTCAGCACTTGTTTTAAGCGGCGGTCGATAGCTAAGGTGAGTTCTTTAGAATCAATTCGAGCAGCAAGTTCTTGCACGCTAAGTAATTTACCCAACACCAATTCCACTGCAATTTCCGCCATATCTTGGCGCTTGGCTGGAATTAATCCCTGCCAGCCCCAAATTGGTTTTATACCGACGAACTCAATAGGATAAAACATCATTTTAAGCGCAAGGAAATTGGTACACCAACCGACCAGCGCACTGATTAGCGGTATAGACAATAAGCTGAGAGTTGCAGAATTAAAAACAAAATCCATAAAATAGTTTTGCGCCGTTTATATATATCATTCGTGGGCCGATATGGTACGTATTAGGCTACCATCGGAATCAGGATGGTCAATATAAAAAACACATATTGTTTAATTTAGGTAGCTTATTCTAATTATTTACGATTAAATTTAATTATTAGTAGTAGAAAGAGAGCCACAACATGGCAAATAAAAGACTTTCTGAACTAGAGAACGTCATGAAAACTGCTGAATGTTATGCCGACTATAAGGACGCTGCACATGCACATGACGAATTATCTGGCGCTTCAGAATGGAAGGCCAAAGATGCGTGCAAAGATTATGATTATCGAGAAATTCGCAAACGCGTACAACGGATAAAACAAGCAAAATTAAGCAATGACGCTACAGGTTTGATGTACATTTTGCATGAAGGTCTGCATGGCAACTTGGGCAATATTGCCGCTTCTTCACTCAACTGCCATGCAAAAATTGGCACCAAGCATTTAATCGAAGAGTTTATTAAGCAAGTTTGCGAATCTTTGGATTTTATTTATCAGGCAGATGAAAATGAAATCGATTTTTATGAAAAGTTATCGTTTTTTGATGAAACCGCTCATGCATTTGGAAGTAGTTGTTTGATGCTGAGTGGGGGGGCGGGTTTAGGTTTCTTTCACGGTGGTGTAATTAGATGTCTTGTTGAGCATGACTTGCTACCCGACGTTATATCTGGTGCAAGCGCTGGAGCTATCATTGCGGCTTTAGTGGGAACGAGCACTAACGATGAATTAAAGCATATTCTCACGCCCGATGTTATTTACGCAAAATTTCGTGAATGGCGTCTATGGAATGGCTTTAGTAAAAACAGCCTGTTTGACAGCACTAATCTTGAAAATGCATTAATTGAATTATTTGATGTGACCACCTTTGAAGAAGCCTATAAAAAGACTGGCAGGCATGTGACTATTACTGTTTCACCCGCTGAATTGCACCAGCATTCGCGGCTTTTAAACGCTAAAACTTCGCCGAATGCGATTATCTCTCAAGCCGTTAGGGCATCCTGTGCTATTCCAATTGTCTTTTCTGCGGTTCAATTAAAAGCTAAAGATCAGGCCGGTGACATTGTTCCCTATATTCCGAACCGTCGCTTCGCCGACGGCTCAATCATGGCTGATTTGCCTTTTAAGCGCTTAGCTCGGTTATATGGTGTTAACCATAGTATCGTCAGCCAAACTAACCCTATATCCACATTATTTCGGGCCCGTGACAAGCGCGATACTTCTGGCTTTCTGGGATTGAGCTTACGCCACGCGGCCAAGCTTGCCAAAATCAATAGCATTTATGCCTTTGATATGCTTGAAAGTGCTATTAACAATAGAGCGACTAAATTGGGCATTCATAAAATCCGTTCCATTATTGATCAGCAGTATGTGGGGGATATTAATATTTTACCTGATCCCACATTAGCCAATTTTCTTCATATCGGGTCTAACCCAAGCAAGCAAAGTCTGGACGAATTATTTAAACATGGAGAGCGCACCACTTGGCCGCAAATAGATTTGATTGAACGAAATACCATTATAAGTACAACGCTGCGAAAATATTTAAAACTTCTAAAAGAAAGAGAAGCGCTAATACTTGGCAGACATCATGAATTAAAAGTTGTGAATAGCTAGGGTACGTTTCAAAGTTCACTTACCTTCCGAGCGTTTAATTTTGATTGGTGTTCGGTTGAATTTATTGCAAGATATATATGATGCATTCTTTATGGTTGACAAATATGACTGACAAAATAATTAAAATTTCTGATGACTTTTGGAATATTCGCGGCGAATTTAGAGTTTTCGGTTTATTGAATATTGGTACACAAGCTTCTTTGGTAAAGCGCGGCAACGGTAAATTTGTATTGCTAGATGCTTATACCTTTCAAGATGATATTAAACAGCAAGTCGACGCTCTCACTAACAATGGAGCTGACATTGAAGCGATTATTAACTTGCACCCCTTCCATACTTTGCATGTCGCAAAGGCACATTCTTATTATCCACAAGCAAAATTGTATGGCACACAGCGCCACCTCGAAAAATTTCCCGAGTTGCCATGGCAAGTAGAACTAAGCAATTCAAATGAGTTTGCTGCTTTGTTTTCTGACGATTTTGAATTCTCAGTGCCCCGCGGTGTCGATTTTATTTCGAATAATGAGCAGCTGCATTTTTCATCGGTATTG
>JBLIKA010000102.1:0-11991 GCA_047637355.1 Glaciecola sp.
CCAAATAACACCATTCGCTTGCTCATCTTCACCCAGCATAAACTCGTTAGTTTTTTCATTGAATATGGCAGGACCAAAATAGTGGCTTCTTAAATTTATATCATTCGCAATATTTAAACCGCTATTAGCACAACCTACAGCTGTTGAATTAATCGCAGCGGAAGCATTAATAAGGCCAGCTCCTTGGGCAAAAGGACTAAACGCTAATTCTCCGTTTTGTTTTCTAGCTTGAGACGCAGATGACATTAAACGACATTTGATTTCATTGGGTGTCAAACTAGGGTCTTGTTGAATCATTAATGCAACAACACCGGCCGCGACTGCAGTAGCTTGAGATGTACCTGATATACCGGAAGTTCCATTTTTGTCTGCTAAAAGACTGTTTTGAGAAACAAACCCTCGAACATTCGTACCTGGCGCAAGTACTTCTGGCTTCATAAAACCTTCAACGGTCGGACCATAACTAGAAAATGAAGCTACAATATCATCCGAACTATCCACTGGAGTCCGGTTGTCGTCCATTGCACCAACCGTAATAACGTATGGGTTATTGCCCGGAACGCCGACAGTCATATGTTCATTGCCGCCGTTACCAGCAGGAGCAATAACGGTGATACCATTGTCCCAAGCTCGCATTAACGCTTGGTTAATTGGGTCTTCCCAGTAAAAAGACGTTGCAGGGAAACTAAAAGCAACATTTAGCACTCGAATATTTAAACTATCCCTATTTTCGATTGCATATTCAATACCCTGTAAAACAGACGAGTAAGAAGCTTCTCCTTTCTCATCAAATGCTTTAATCATTACTAAATCCACATCAGGTGCAACACCGCTGTGCGCGCCTGTTGGTGCACCGTACTGGTCAAAAATACTGGTACTGTCGGCTAAGATACTTGCCATGTGCGAGCCATGACCGTTCAAATCTTGAGTATCTGAGGCATCTTCACCTAAGGAATTAACGACGGTTATTCGTCTCTCTAATCCTGACGTGTTTTGATTTAACGCTGAAAATTGCCCAAGGCCACTATCAATAATGGCTACCGTAACTCCTTTACCAGTGACCCCAACTTTATGAAGTTCATTAGCGCCTATTTGTGCTGGAATTTGTGAGTTACGAGGCGCATTCTGTGGTGTTAGACTGCTTTGGATCAACCCTTTGCTGTTATTGGCAGACAAGCTAACCTGGTTGTCTTCATTAAAGAAACGGATCATCGCGTTTCGTGAAGCAATACCCTGAACTTGCTTGTCAGTTAGTTTGGCTGAGACAGCTTGAATAAGTTTGAATTCATGAATAATCACACCATTTGCTGCTTCGATTGCAGAAACTAGGGCTGGGCGACTTGCGCCTTGCAATATATATTCTTCACCACTTGAATAAGTTGTCACTCCCCAAGCTGCTGCCGTGAAAGCCAATGCGCTACCCAATATCGCAGAGGTTATTTTATTAACTCTTCGTGATTTTGTCATTTTTTCAAGATTGCCCATAACTAAATTCCAATGTTGCTTTCATTAATAAATAAGTTGGTAAGTTATTTGCAACTTCAATTTTGAAAACCGAATTGCACAGTGAATAACTACAGGTTCAGTATGCGTCAAAATTTTGGCGTGTAAACAATAAACATGAGTTAACAAACCAAACATGAGTGCGGTATTATAGTGAAATAGCGTGTAACCCACTAAAAAGGGCATACTTATAGATGAAAATTTATACTTAATTATTTTTTAATTTATATGACGCATACTTTTATTGGTTGTTTTTTAACCTATAATTGATTTATTTTTAATCGACCGCCATTTTATTAACGCTTTAATCAACTTTAAAAATAATTTTTATTGAGCTTATGAATTCAATAAATAAGAGAATCAAACAACAACGTTAACTTGATTGGTTATCTCAGCTTAATTGATAAAATTTGATTCGATAAAAATTAAAACGATTAAAAACAAATGGTTAATAAAAATCAAAATGAATTCATAAAAACACATGGAGGTTAATTAGGATCTATCACTAAAATTTATTGGGATTTAATAATAGCTTTAAAAGACAACGATCTACTAAAAATGCTACGTAAGCAGTAAAACCTTCAAAAGTGAAGCGCATTGATTTAATACATTGAAAAAGATTGAGCTTTTATGCAAAATCTATTCGTTTCTTTAAGAGAAAATCAGCGGTTTTTCCGAAAATTAGGAGAATTTAAGCCGAATAATTGATTTAAATAAATTAACAGGGGCGCTATGTAGTGCTAGATTGTAATATTGCTAGATTAAGATACTACTAGATTGTAATATTACTAGATTAAGATACTACTAGATTGTAATATTGCTAGATTAAGATACTACTAGATTGTGATATTGCTAAATTAAGATACTACTAGATTGTGATATTGCCAGATTAAGATATGCTTAGAAGACTATTGAAGACCAACATTCACCTAAAATACAGTCAACCAGAAAGCGATTAATATTCGTCTTCGAAAGCAGGTCCAGCATAATTATCAAAGCGAGAAAATTGGCCTTGAAACGTTAGTCTACTTGTACCAATTGGTCCGTTTCGTTGCTTACCAATAATGATTTCTGCAATACCTTTCATTTCAGATGCTTCATTATAAACTTCGTCTCGATAAATGAACATGATCAAATCGGCATCTTGCTCAATTGAACCCGATTCACGTAAATCTGAGTTGATAGGTCGTTTATCCGCTCTCTGTTCTAGAGTTCGGTTTAGCTGCGATAATGCCACAACAGGAACTTCAAGTTCTTTTGCTAGTGCTTTTAACGAACGTGATATTTCTGCAATTTCCAGGGTTCTATTTTCACTTAGAGAAGGCACCCGCATTAGCTGCAGGTAATCAATCATTATTAAGGAAAGACCACCTTTATCGCGTGCTATTTTTCTTGCTCTGGTTCTCAGTTCCATTGGAGTAAGGCCTGAGGAGTCATCGATATAAAGGTTATCTTTCTTTTTTAATGTTTTGATCGTGCCGGACATCCTAGCCCATTCTTCATCATCTAGTTGAGCTGTACGAATATGCGTTTGATTCACTCGACTTAACGATGCTAGCATTCTCATCATGATCTGCTCAGCGGGCATTTCAAGACTAAAAACCAATACTGGCTTGTCTTGCAGCATCATAGCATTTTCACATAAATTCATTGCAAAAGTGGTTTTACCCATTGAAGGGCGAGCGGCGACAATAATCAAATCCGAACGTTGTAATCCACTAGTTTTAGTATCGAGATCTGTATAACCAGTTGATACACCAGTAATTTCTAAACCTTGCTTGACTAATTCATCGAGTCGATTAACCGTTTTTGTTAAAACAGTGGTAATGTCCTTTGGGCCTTCATTTTCACCAGTCCGTTTTTCAGCAATTTCGAAAACTTTCGATTCTGCAAAATCCAGAATGTCAGCACTATTTCTACCCTCGGGATTATAGCCAACATCAGCAATATCATGAGCAACACCAATAAGCTCTCTGACAATAGCTCGCTCACGAATAACGCTAGCATAAGCAGATACGTTAGCCGCACTTGGTGTGTTTTTTGCTAATTCTATAAGATAAGAGAAACCACCAGCTTCATCTAGCTTTCCACTTTGCGCTAACGTGTCTTTTACGGTAACCGTGTCGACGGATTGATTGTTACTTAAGAGTTTTATAATCGCACCAAAGATAGTCCGGTGTGAACGGTTATAAAAATCACTTTCGACTACAATTTCAGCTACCTTGTCCCATGAATCGGGTGCGATCATCATACTGCCCAGCACAGATTGTTCAGCTTCAATGGAATGCGGAGGTATCTTAAGCTGTTCGACGTCGTCTTTTTTTGGTTTATCTTGAAATTTCAATTGCAGCGCACAGTTGTATTTTGAGCAGATTATTATGCGTGAAAAAAACCTCCTTGTCTGTTAAAAATATAAGGAAAATAAATAGTCAGTTTAATCTAATAGCGCAAACGATGTAAACTCGGCTTGTGCAGCGTCTTTGCGCTGTATTATAAAAGTACAGCCCCTATGGCCCCACCAGCTATCACGACCAACCAAGGCGGCAGTTTCCAATACATTAATGCCCAAAACGCAATAATTACGCCAATAAAGTCGTCTGGGGCTGACACGCCACCCAAAAATACAGGTTGATATAACACAGCAAATAAAATACCAACTACACTCGAATTTATACCTGCCAAAGCAGCCCTGATTCGCGGCTTTACTCTTAAGCTCTTCCAAAAAGGTAATACCGAATAAACTAGCAAAAATGATGGTAGAAATATCGAAAGTAAGGCTACCAGGGCTCCAAGAACACCGCTAATTGGTCCATTTAATATGCCCCCTAAAAATGCCGCAAATGTAAATAAGGGGCCTGGAACGGCTTGCGTTGCTCCATAACCAGCTAAGAACGCATCTTTTGTGACCCAACCTGTTTTTACCATTTCAGCTTCCAGTAACGGGAGTACAACATGCCCACCTCCAAATACTAAACTCCCTGAACGGAAAAATGCACTCACTACGTCGACGAGTGGTTGGTCAACGAATAGTTGAATAATCGGAAGACCAAACAAAAATAAAATGAAAACAAAAAACCACAATGCACCACTAAAACTGGAAATAGAGAATGCTAGCCCACTTTCAGACAAGTCCAGAGTGGGTTTGAATAACCAGACACCGACAATACCGGCGAGAGCCATCACTCCCAATGGCGTATAAACTGATTGAAAAAGTAATACTCCAACAGCAGAAAGCAGCATCATGGTAATACGAGTATTATCAATACAAATGCTTTTCGACATCCCCCAAACTGCTTGTGCAACAACCGCAACAGTTACAATTTTTAATCCCGTTAACAAACCTAAGGAAATGACATCGCCATAATTTGAATATCCGAGCGCTAAAAACAATAATAGTATTGCTGAGGGCATTGTGAATCCCAGCCATGCAGCTAGTGATCCTAAATAACCACCACGAGATAAGCCAATCGTTAGCCCAACCTGGCTACTCGCTGGTCCAGGCAAAAAATGACATAGAGCAACAATCTCAGCATAATCTGACTCAGTCATCCATCTTTTACGGACAACAAATTCTTCACGAAAGAAAGCAATATGAGCAACTGGACCCCCAAACGCAGTAAATCCTAGCTTTAAAAAAACTAAAAACACCTGAACTGACGAACGGAAATGATTCATGACTTCCTTGACTCCTTCAATAGCACATCCCACGCTGTTCGCCCTTTATCATTCAGTGCTAATTTGAGCATCGGCATTGGCTGCCCATGATTGACATCGGCCTCAACAAATAAGTGACTATGTGGCTTCAAGCGAGCACCATACTGTCCGCCGACCATGGCGATATAGTCAGTTGGATCCCGTTTTATCGGGTTTGCGTAAACACAAATATAGGCCTTAACATTATTAACACTCTTTTTACTCGGTACTCTATATCGGTTACTACGTTTTGCTTTGACAGGGTCAAGTGAAACAACAATATTTGCCTTGATGTTGAGCTTACGCAGCTCTCGCATAGCGATGTCTTTTGCAACCGCTCCACCGCGGCTATGTCCGACCAAATTAATCCTAACAGAAGCACTTTTAAGTTTTTGTTTAATAATATCTTGGATGATTTTTTTCTTATCTAAGTAGCCATAATATTTGCTTTCGCAATGAGGCCCCTTTTGCAAATCAAAATTAGCTTTAGCAACTCCCATCAAATTAGTTGGTCCCCATTTGATGATACCAAAACGTTCACGGGTCTTATCTGCGCCACCGCCAATAAAGTAGACTATATTCGATACTTGAATTGTGCTTCTCACTCATCAATTTAGCCTAGGGCCTGAAATAATATATCTATTTAATGAAACTTTCATGAACATTTTATTAAATACAAACTATTTGGTTGATACTTTTACACGACCATGAACAGTAGAAATATCCACAGTACCTGTTGGGTTAGAAGTACTGAACTCTAGCCAACGTCTGGGTCCATATTTAGCCTTACTTTGTGCCTTCTCGGTAATTGTGTTTTCAATTGTGCCACCCGCATAAGCCTCAATATCGAATCTTGCCGCGACGCTCTTTTGGAACACTAAGTCAATAGAGCCACCAACTGAGGTAGCTTCAACTTGGCCGTTTTCTTTTAAATCCATCGCCACTTCAATTGCGCCGTTCACTGTGTTCACAATAACTTCACTAACCAACTTCAGGTTTAACTCGATATGACCATTCACGGTTTTTGCACTAACTTCTGGGCTGTCACTCTCAATGTCAATGTCGCCGTTGACCGTGCTTAGTTTGAGCTCTTTTTTACCACTATGCTTACCTTCAATATTACCGTTAACAGTCTCAATAGCAACATCACCATCGAGCCTGCGGGCTTTGACATTAGCGTTAACCGATTCAAGACGAATACGACCAATCAGATCATCAACATCCACTTCACCATTCACTACGTCGACATTCACACCACCATGTATACCCTTTATTTCCAGTTGTACATCCGTTGAAGTGTAATTTATGCGATTCTTCATCGGCACATGAATGACCAGATCGTCACTCTGCTCACTGCCCCAGCTATTGGAACCTCGCTTGGTACTTTTTGGCTTAACATATATAATAATAGAGGAACCATCACGTTCAAATTTAAATTCCTCGGTATATTCACCCAGCTCACCTTTCACGCTGACTTCATTCTTATTCCAGCCAATAATCTTTGCAGCACCACTGAGATGCTCTATTTCAACAGTTCCTTTTGGATCTGCGGCCATCGATTCATCCACGCTTTGTTTTGCATTCGCAATGAACGCAAGTAAGCTAAGTCCAATAACGGCCGAAGTGCGACCTATTAATAATTTCATAATTACCTCATTTATAACACGTTGATTTTATTTGGTTAAATTTATTATTGCGTATCTTTTAACGCTCTAATTGACCTCCCTATTTATTCGAATAGGTTAAGCGGAGTTTTAGATTTGATGCGTCAAATATGATTCCATCTTGGTTCATGTACGCGTTCAATAATGGTCATTTGTTGCTCATATACGTTCTTTAATATTTTCAATAACGCGTTGTTATTAGGATCCTCAGCAAGTGCTCCTTTAATTGCTTCAGCGGCCTCATCCAAATCATCAATTTGCTGTTGCCAGTTATCTGTTGTTGCCGGTTGGTCTTTGAATCGAATTAATAGGGATTGTTTTTGCACATTATGTTGTTCTGATAATGTCGCTACCAAATTCTCACTTAATAGTGATTTCCCACTTTCGAATGACATCCATCCAACAACAGCGAGAATCATTAAGCTTGCTACCATCGCCAACAGTGGTTTTGGATTACTAAAAATACGCTTTTGATTGTCCTGATGAACTTCTTTTATATAACCGGCTCGCTCTGATGTTTGTTCTAAAGCATGCTCTATGCCTTTCCACAAATCTCGATCTGGTTGTTTTTGTACATCTAATTTCTTAATGTTCTTTTCGAGACTTTGGTCAAGATGGTTGCCTTTGCTACTATTCATCATCTATCCACCCTTGAATTAAGCCTTTTGCTCTATGAAACTGCGCTTTACTCGTCCCGACAGCCACATCTAAAATAGTCGCGATTTCCTCATGTCGATAACCCTCTATGGCATGCAGTACAAAAACCCACCTCGCTCTTTCAGGTAATCGATAAATATATTGTTCTAAATTAGAGTCAGCGATTGAACCTATTGCTTCTTTTTCCATTGCTGAGGTTTGCTCAATGCTAAACATTTTCTGCCACCACCCTCGCTGTTTTCTAATATATGAAATGGTGACATTAGAAGTGACGCTATGTAGCCAAGTTGAGAACTGACTATTACCATCGAAATTCCCTAAGTTTCGCCATAATTGAATAAACACCTCTTGCGTTGCATCTTCAGCCAGCGACTTGTCGGCACATAAACGAAAGCACAAACCGTAAACTCGACCAACATGCAATTCGTACAAGGATTTGAATGCAGTTTTATCTCCCAGTTTTGCGGCATCAAGTAAGGCCTTGTCCTGCAGATTTTTCTCTGCAATCTGATAATCCTGAGTATCGAAGACGCTTAATTTATGGTTCATAGTAAAAGTACGCTTTCTTCTTTTTGTGTATTTAAGCTGATTGTACAAAGAGTATGTCGCACTTCGATCGACAAAGGTTTAAACCGAGTAATTTTTTTTTACCTTTTTTTAATCTGTTTTTTATTTAAACCAAGCTTGTGCTACTTTATTAGAATATGAATTAGTTGGAATATAGGTGCGTTTGCGGTTTTCTAAGTCATGGTATTATTTCAGTTTTCAACACAGCGGTATAAGGAAAATCAACGATGTTAGTGGACGCTTTATTTGCAGGTAAGCCTCAAGCCTTTGGACCTCGACAGTCGCCTAGCAGCATTATTAAGGAGCAATTCAAGCGACTCCATATCGAATTAGACGGCGCCCGTGAAGACGAGCAGGGAAACAAGAAATTACATGGAGGCCCCGAAATGGCGATGCACCAATACTCTCAAGAAAGTTATGAAGCACTCAAGAAACAATTTCCTAGTATTGCTCACAACCTATTTGTTGGCAGTATTGGAGAAAACATCTCCGCACAAACAATGAATGATGAAAATGTGTTTATTGGCGATACTTATCGTATTGGCGGGGTTGTATTGCAAGTTAATTCACCCCGCGCTCCATGCGCTAAAATCAACCAGCGATATGGCGTCAAAAATATAGATTTGTTTATTGCCGACAAAGGCATAACCGGATGGTACTACCGAGTTATCGAAACAGGAATAATGCAGGTTGATGACCGCATAATACTGGAGCATCGCTTGCAAAAAACTAAGTCTATTCGCGATATTATGCGTTTGCTTCGTAACAAAGATAAGAATATGCCCCAGAGAATAGAAGCCGCTGCGATTAATGGTCTAGCTGCTGAATGGGTAAGGAAGCTTAAAAAATAATTCGTTCTCTTTTTTGTCTCGTTTAATTTTCACTTCCTTAACAGGCTATTTATCACTCTGACCATACCAACACTTTGCAGAGACGAAGAACAAACCGTTATTATGGATAAGTACGTCATTTATTTTTTATTTATACTAGTAGGAATGGCACCCAATGATGCTCAATTTATTTACAGTATATTTTACGCAAACCAATGTCGAGTGCGATTAACAAACCAGACCAACGACAACATAACAGGTACTTCAACTAACACACCAACAACCGTAGCAAGTGCAGCGCCTGAATGCAGGCCAAATAAGGATATTGCAACAGCTACGGCCAATTCAAAGAAGTTTGACGTACCAATCATACAGGCGGGAGCAGCAACATTGTGCGGTAGTCTCATACGTTTCGCTAACCAATATGCAAGAGCAAATATACCGTAAGTTTGAATAAGCAATGGAATGGCAATAAGCACAATCGCTTCAGGTTTTGATAATATGGTCTCAGCCTGAAACCCAAATAACAATGTCACCGTCGCCAGCAATCCTAATATTGACCAAGGTTTTATTTTACTGAGGAATTCGTTCAACTTTGAATGGTCATTGCCATTATCTAATTTTTTGCGCGTAAATGCCCCAGCGATCAGAGGCACTAGGACATACAGCACTACAGATAGTAAAAGCGTATCCCAGGGCACCGTAATATTGGTCATACCAAGCAAAAACCCAGCAATTGGGGCAAAAGCAAAAATCATGATTACATCGTTTATAGAAACTTGTACTAAAGTGTAATTAGGGTCGCCTTTAGTCAATTGACTCCATACAAATACCATCGCTGTACAGGGTGCAACACCAAGCAAAATCATCCCTGCAATGTATTCCGTTGCTGTTTCAGGGTCAACCCAATCGGCAAACAGTACTTTAAAAAACAACCAACCAAGAAAAGCCATAGTAAACGGCTTAATCAACCAGTTGATGACCAACGTTAGGATCAAACCTTTTGGCTTTTTTCCTACATCTTTAATAGATGTAAAATCAATCTGTACCATCATGGGGTAAATCATTAACCAAATAAGAATGGCAATAACAATATTAACATGAGCAAATTCAAGTTCTGCGATTATGGAGAAGGCATCAGGCATCATCGTACCCGCAAAAATACCGACAATAATGGCAAGTCCTACCCATACAGATAAATAACGTTCAAATAGACCCATTAGAGATTGCCGTCGTTAATCAAATTGGTAACGGCGATTTTGAGTTCAGCTTGATCAAGTCTACTATCGGCAATACTTCTTAATTTTTTTACTCGCACTGCTATTTTATCAATACAGTCTGAGAATGCCCGCTCTACTGCCGCTTCGTCACCTTCTACTTTTGACGGATCACTCAGTCCCCAATGCAGTTTTATACTATTACTAAAATAGACCGGACAGGTCTCGCCCGCTGCAGAGTCACAAACAGTGACAACAACATCAGGATGGAAGTCTTCAAAGTCATCCCACGACTGACTATGCAAATCGTGGGTCGAATACCCTGCCTGCTTTAAATACTTCAGTGAAAGCGGATGGACGATCCCAGCAGGCTGACTACCCGCACTTTTAGCCTCAATGCTGTCATTGGCCAAATCATTCGTGATCGCTTCAGATAAAATGCTCCGACACCTGTTATGTGTGCATATGTAGAGTATTTTCATATTTTAAGTATACCTAGTTACATGTAACATAGCTTATTATATTGATTTTATTATATATTATAGTTGTTACACTTTTAATATTTTTTTCAATAATTTAGAACTTGAGGAATGTCAGAGCCGAGATACTGAATGATACTCCCTAAAAAAAGAAAACCCCTAAAAGTTTTTAACTTGTAGGGGTTTACAACCAAATTAACGCAACGTATTTGCGGATTAATAGGTGTTATGCGATTTCAAATAAGCCCGCTGCACCCATACCACCGCCAACACACATAGTAACAACAACATACTTAACACCACGACGTTTACCTTCAATTAGTGCATGGCCAACTGCTCTTGCCCCAGTCATTCCATAAGGATGACCGATTGAAATTGCGCCACCATTAACATTATAGATATCAGGATCAATGCCTAGCTTGTCTCTGCAATATAATGCTTGGCAAGCAAAAGCTTCATTTAATTCCCACAAGCCAATATCGTTGATGCTCAGTCCATGAACTTTAAGTAGCTTAGGGATGGCGTAAATTGGACCTATACCCATTTCTTCAGGTTCATTACCCGCAACCATCATACCGCGATAAATACCTAGCGGAGCCAAGCCGCGTTTTTCTGCCATTTTTGCTTCCATGACGACACATGCAGAGGCACCATCAGACAATTGACTTGCATTGCCTCCTGTAATACAACCGCCGTCAATAACTGCCTTCAAACCTTGCAGACTTTCTAACGTCGTTGCAGGACGGTTGCCTTCATCTTTTTCTAATCTGACTTCTTTAAATGAAACTTCTTTTGTTTCCTTGTCCATAATGCCCATAGTTGAAGACATTGGCACTATTTCGTCATCAAACTTACCGGCAGCTTGCGCTGCTGCGGTGCGTTGTTGCGACATTAATGCATATTCGTCTTGAGCTTCGCGAGAAATATTAAATTTCTTAGCTACATTCTCCGCTGTCAATAACATTGGCATATAAGCATTTGGAGCTTTGTCGGTAACATTCTTGTCTACACATTGGCTCACCCATTCAAAATACTTGGCTTGGATTTCAGAAATGTTTTCCTGACCACCGGCAACCACCACATCCATACCATCAACAATGACTTGTTTAGCGGCAGTAGCAATAGCCATCAAGCCCGATGAACATTGACGGTCAATTGTTTGACCTGAGGCAGAATAAGGCAATCCAGCAGCTAAAGCAGCCAACCGAGCAACGTTCGAGCCTGCACTACCTGCATTCAATACGGAACCAATAATCACATCATCAATTTCGCCACCATCAACACCAGAGCGCTCGACTGCATGCTTTATTGCATGAGCTGTCAAGGTAGGTGATTTAATATTATTGAACGCACCACGAAAAGCACGGCCAATTGGTGTGCG
>JBLIKA010000103.1:0-11685 GCA_047637355.1 Glaciecola sp.
TGAATTTGTTCAGAGTAAGTTTCGAGCATGGGAAAACCAAAATCGATAACGGTATCGACGAGTGCATACATTAAGTAATCTGTTTTCTGTTTACGCAGTTTGCCTATTTTATTTTCCAGCCTTTCAATCACTCCTTCAAATGGATTATCTTTGCCCGTCGAAAAAGAAATTAAGGTGTTTTTGGTTAAAAATAGACTGACTTGATCTACACGAGCGTAACCGTCTTGTTTTACTGGCAGATTGAGAATAAGAAATATTTGATCGTCATTAACTTCTACTTTTGGTCTTTGCCCTACATTAATAATGTCCTCAACGTAGAGCTCATGGATACCTAAGTCTTTACCTAATAACTTCATCGCGTTGGCAGATGGATCACCCTGAACGTGGATCCAGGTGCAATTTTCACTTTCGATAAAGGCTCTGCAGGTAGCAACATCGGCATCTAGTTCAGCTTTAAATTCGGTCGCATTGTAATCATAAAGGTCGATACTAAAAACAGGATTGTCATCGGTTGTTAAGGTGCCAGGTTTGGTACCTGGCTTGTGATATTTTTTATTAAATAGCTTCACTGCTAGTTCCCTATCCTATGATTTATATAAGATGTAATCGCGCTTATTTTCAAACCATCAAAAGACAATAAGCTAAAAGAATAAATTTGTTATAAAGCACTTTACGTCAATTTATTAATACTGATATAACCATTTAATCGAATGCGTCATTAAGTATAGCCATAATGCTTTCTATTATATCCATAAAAACACTGTTAAGGATTATAATGAAGCTGAACTGCCCACTAATCTGATAAAAATGAGGCTTACTATATCCGCTATTTTGTCGGTAATCACCCAAGAATGAAGCAATCATTTTGATTGCACACTGGTCATTTATACACTATTCTATTAACGTTGTTTTACCTAAAAAAAATGATATTTCCATGAACGTAGTTAAGGGAGAATGAAAAGAGTGAACACCACCGAAATCATAAACGAAATGCCCCATGCACAAAGAGAAAGATTGGCGTTCATCGACTTTTGCCTGCATTTTTTTGGGCATATCACACGGAATGATTTGGTCAATCGATTTGAAACTGGGTTAGCGGCGTGCACTAGGGATTTCGCGGCTTATCGCGAATTAGCAAGTGCTAACTTAGTGCTCGACCATTCTACCAAACAATACTATCGCACAAATGCATTCACCCCGCTGTTTAAGTACCAACCGGATATTATTTTGCAATCGCTCAGTCGGGGTTTTGGTAATGGTATTTCACATTCAACACAGCCATCCGAGCAATGTTTCGATGCTGTTCAACTTATTCATCCTGACAGCAGTATTATTGCAGCTTTGATGCGCAGCATTCACAATCAAACAGCATGTGAAGTTGGTTATGTATCGGTTTCGTCAGGTGAATCAGTGCGACAGTTCATCCCGCACGCGCTAATTAATAATGGTCATCGCTGGCATGTGCGCGGTTATGATTGTAAAAACCAAGGTTTTAGAGATTTTGTGTGTACTCGATTTACCCACATCACAAGTATAGACAACGAAATATTTCCGCACCAATTCGCGAGTGCCGATGTGCAATTCAATCAAATTGTTAGCTTGGTTATTGTTCCCCACCCAAGTATTCAAAACCCTCAGGCTATTGAGATGGATTTTGCAATGCAAAAAGGTAAGAGAGTAATGACAACAAGGGCGGCTTTAGCGGCCTATATTTTGAGGCAGTGGCAGGTAGATTGCTCTGAAGGTCATCGAATTAGGGGGCAAGGATGTCAACTTGCGCTTGAAAACATCGACGTGTTGCAGCGTATCGAGAACCCAACCTTAGCTCCAGGTTATTCATTATAAATTAAGTAAACGCTCGCACATTTAGCAAAGTAAAGGGCTTATTTTAATAACCTTGTGCGTTTATGGAACTTTACTTCAATAATTTTGGTCTCTATAAATTATAATTACGCTTTTTTAACTTCAAAGGTAGAGATTATGTCTGAACTGAATCGATTAGATACTAGGCAACTTCAACTCCACAACGAGGCTTTGATTAAGTTAACTGTTTTGCTTTATCAGATTGACGGTAAAGTGACCTTGACTGAACAAGATTACTTCGATGAAGTTTTGCAGGAAATGTCCTGGCACAGTGGAATTTCAAAAGAAGCCTATGTCAATGACGCCATTCACCAAGCTCGTGAAGCGATTGATACCTCAGCTGCTGCTGACTTTATCCGTTCACTATCCGATGAATTAAACATAGATGCAGCGCGTTCGCTAGAAGTCGCAATGGTTATTACCAAAGTAGACGGTATACGAAGTGAGAAAGAAGTCGAATTGCTTTCCTTACTGGCCAACAGAGTACTAGCCAAGGGTCTTGTGGCGTAAACCACGAATGGCTTCAAAGCCAACGTAATAGGGCACCGTATATTTTGTCAACAAATGAAAAAAGTTAGGTCATATTTGAGTATTATTAGTTGAGCGACGCATTAAAAACAATTTTATTTTTTGCTGCTTTGTTAGCAGGGCTAACTTTGTTCTTTTCCTCTATGCTGGGCCCTGATGTCAGTGGTGTGAAGCGTTTTAATAACGGTGTTATTCAATATTTTGGTCCTATTGATATGCAACGTGTTGAGAAGTTTAAACGACTATATCGACCGGGAGATAAATTGCTAGTGAATAGTAATGGTGGAAGTCTCTATGCAGGTATCGATATGGGTAACTTCATTCATCAGAATAGGATGACCGTGGAAGTAGCCAACCTCTGCATATCTAGTTGCGCCAACTATGTTTTTTTAGCCGCTGAAACTAAAGTACTCAACAAAAATTCACTGGTTGTATTTCATGGTGGCCCGAAACAAGCTAACTTTCTGTCATTGATGCAACAAGCCGATGCGTCAAACGCTGCGCCTGGAACTACTTTTGGACAAGCTGATTACGAGGGTGTGGTAACTATTGAATCTGCATCTGCTCAACGAGAGTCCAGAGCATCCAATTATGGCAATCAGTGTGAAATTGGCGAAATTGTGAATATAAATGGATACTGCGAAGCCATTACTGCCGAGCAACGTCTGCAATATTTAATTGCTTTAGAAGAGCAGTTATATAGCGACATTAATGCAAATATGGATATGAATATCCCCTATCGTGGGCAAATCGACGATTTCGAGCAGGTCTATCGAGAGTATAAATATTATGGGTTTTTTTATAGCATAGAGAGTCTCAGAAGACTCAACGTCGAAAATGTATATACCAAAGATGGCGAATGGTCACCTCAAAATAATTCTCTGTTTAACAAAGTGTATGAAGTTGTCGTTAGCCAGTGAACAACCATGCTTATTGCATATCAGACATATTTAAAACCCAGTACAAACTTATGCGCTTTCTACTTACACTCTAGTTTTAGGTGAGTTTGCTGAAGCTACTGTAACCAACTTTCTATTTTCTTTCTATCGGGCACAGAGCCTGAGTGCATCAACTGTTTATCTACAACGACTGCTGGCGTGGTCATCACACCATATTTGAGCATAACTTCGGCGTTCGACTCC
Organism: Glaciecola sp.; assembly: GCA_047637355.1. Lineage (GTDB taxonomy): Bacteria > Pseudomonadota > Gammaproteobacteria > Enterobacterales > Alteromonadaceae > Glaciecola. The sequence continues at coordinate 3,534 of JBLIKA010000103.1, forward strand.
TTCACGATGAGCACGTCAACACCACAATCATTAGCAACCCCTTGAATAAGCTCGGCTGTCTTAACACACTTTGTACATCCACTGCCTAGTACTTCGATTTTTTTCACGAATCTTCCTTAAAACATGTAAATTATATTTATTAACCACCCTACTAGGGTGAATGAGATTAGTAATAGAGTAAAAATAATAGCCAGTAACTTCCAAGTCATTACTTGCTTCAACAAGATGAATTCTGGAAAGCTTGCCGCTACCGTACTCATACAAAATGCCAAAGTTGTCCCTAACGGAAGGCCTTTTATAATTAAACTTTCCATGATAGGAATAACGCCTGTAGCATTTGAATACAATGGAATACCAGCTAGAACAGCCATCGGCACTGACCACCATTGGCCGCTGCCCAAATTTTCTGCAAACCATGCGTCAGGAACAAATCCATGCAATACAGCACCTAATCCGACACCAATAAGAACCCACTTCCAAATGCGATTTAAAATATCTAACATCTCGGTTTTAGCAAAGTTATGTCGTTCCCTAAACGAAAGTTTAGCTCTGACTTGGTGCTCGCTATCTGCAAGTGCCGCTGTTTGATATGCCTTCAAAGCGAAAGGTTGCAGAAGTTTCTCTGCACGAATAAGATCAAGGAAAACACCACCCGCTATACCAATAGTCATTCCAACTAATACATAAATAATAGTTATTTCCCATCCTACTAAACTCAATAAAAGTAATACCGCCACTTCATTAATCAATGGCGAGGTTAATAGAAATGACATTGTAATGCCGACCGGTATGCCTGCGGAAGTGAAGCCAAGAAAAATGGGAATACTAGAGCATGAACAAAAAGGTGTTATTGCCCCAAATGTTGATCCCATTAGGTAGCCAAAAAACTTATTGTTTTTTGCTAAATAATCCCGCACTCGCTCAATATTTAGTGATGCGCGAATCAGTGCAATGAGATAAATCATCAAGACAATTAAGAAAAATATCTTTGTTGTATCTTCTATAAAGAAGTGAACGGCTCCTCCCAATTTGGAACCTTGCGCTAAACCAAGTAAGGAGTAAGCCAACCAATCAGCAAATTTTGTAAAAATTGATAACATAACGATTCTCTATATCACCTAACGTAAGATTCAGAGGCTGAAAATGGGAAGTTATAGATCAGCTGAATATTAATTTCATCAATATAATGCGTCAGGTAAAAATAAACATTGTTCTAAGTCAATAAAAAGGAATACTGCGAGGGTGGTGCTAATCAACTGAGGTTAATTTTGTATTCTTTACTGATCATTTTCACAATTTTTTGCATACTAATAATTTATAGATGGTGCTTAGGGAGGTAAAAGGTGCGTTTAGTAACTAAATTAATTTTAACAGTCGGTATTAGCTTAATCGCTTTCTGCTCATGGAGTATTCAAAACGCTACAATGGAGAAACGTATAGATTTCAGTAATCCTCAAGAAACACAAAATTGGATCATTGTTAACGATACCGTCATGGGTGGTCGTTCGAGAGCGAGCTTAAGCGTTGAAAAGACAATGTTGGTCTTTGCAGGTGATTTATCGTTACAAAATAATGGTGGATTTGCTTCAATACGCAGAATATATGAGCCGTTAAGTTGGAACCGTAGCGAAACATTGGAAATAAAAGTGCTCGGTGATGGACGTAACTATCAGTTTAGACTGCGTACGAACCAAAATGCAGATGGTGTTGCGTATGTTGCTAACTTCACGACCACAAAAAATCAAATTCAAACTTTACAATTTAATATTAAAGACTTTACACCTCAATTCAGAGGAAGGCTGGTGCGTGGCGCACCAACATTAAGTTTTTCTGATGTTGCACAAATAGGCTTTATGCTCGCTGACAAAAATCCAGGTCAATTTATTTTACAGATCTCTCATATAAGGCAAATTCCAGAGACTATTTAGTCTTTTCTTGCCACGATTGATTGCACGGTTAACAAGACTCTAAAAGACAGAGTGTTGCCTGCAATCAAGGTCTTACCTATTTGCTCGCAAATATCCTGAGTATCGACATTGCGTTCCTTCATGATCTTAGTGCGTGTGGGTTTAAGTTTGCTGCGGTATAAAACCTAATACTACTCCCACAGGCTGAATACGCAACCTTACACAGGCGACTGTATCCTTGGTACATTAAAAACCAATGGGCACACTCGTGAACTTCCGACTTTCAACTATAGCTATATGTTTATGCATGGCTAACACAACTGCATATGCAAATGACCCTTTCCAACCCGTTGGTACAAGCATTACAACGGGCGATATCAGCTTTAAAAAAAGCATGGCGAGCATTTCAAATAATCCCGCTGCTGCATCGTATTTTATGCAAGGCGAATCTGGTCTAGTCATGAATATTTTACCACCTGTTGGTGCCGGCTACGAAGTAGGTAAAATTGACTCTTTAATTGATGAACTCAATGAGCTTGTCGATATTTTAGAAAGCGATAACCTAACAGCTCAGAATGCATTAGATGCAAAAGACAGATTTGATCCGTTCCTAGAACTCGCAAGCAAAGACGGTCTCCTCAAAGTAGCTGGTCATGCTGGCATTCCCTTTTTTCCCTTGTTTTATTTCAATAATGAATTGGGTACTTTTACCTTAAATGCGAAAATAAATGGCAGTTTACGTAGTACTGTTATTGACGATACGATTGATATTGTTGGATTTAATGACAGTTTTAAAATCATTACTTCCGCGGCGTTGTACGTGAAAAGTGTAGGCTTAGCTCAGTTAAGTGCTGGATACAGTCGACCGGTATGGAAGCGTGATGAGGGGGTTTTACATGCAGGTACCACTTTAAATATCAATCGCTTGAGTCTATCCAAAAACCTCATCTCATTTGCAGGTTTGGAGGACGGTAATGATATAGCAGATGCCATAGAAGACGATTACGAAAACAACCAACAAAGCAGCACGAACCTATCTTTAGACGTTGGTGCGTTATGGGTAGATACTCATTACAGCTTTGGGTTGAGTGTAAAAGACATCAACCAACCAGAATATGACTATAAAAGCTTGGTTAGCGACTGTAGTCAAGAACAAGGTGTTTCACTAGATAATTGCTTGGTTGCACAAGAGGCGATTGCGCAAGGGCGGATCAGCGGACAAGAAACCTTCGTTGCTAATTCCCAAGCAACTTTAGAAGCATCTGCTTGGCTTGGAGACACTACCAAATGGTTGTTACATACATCCATTGACCTAAACGATAAAAACGACCCTATCGGCGATATATACCAATGGGCTAGCGTTAGCGCTTCAGCACAATTTAATAACTGGTTTATTCCTCAATTAAGAATGGGCTACAGCCAGAATCTTGCTGGCACCGAGCTTGGCTACTACAGCTTAGGTGTAACACTATTAAAACGCGCACAACTTGATGTTAGATGGAGTAGCGATAGCGTAGAAGTAGATGGCTCGAGTATTCCGCGGTCAGCATTTTTCAGTTTTTCAATTCAATCACAATTTTAAAAGGGATAGCTAAATGAGAACTATCGCAAAATATTCGCGCATTGCAATTGCTCTAGCACTCGGACATTCGCTGTTTGCTTGCGGTGGTGCAGAAGAAGATCAAGATGGCATTTTACCTGAAGCCTTGCAGCCGCCCACAATCGATAATAGCACTCTAATTGCAGGTGTTGCTATGGATGGTTTTATTGCCAACGGTTTAGTATGGATTGATCTAAAAGATAATGACAGCATAGATGGTGCTGAGCCTGTAGCCTACACAGACTCCCAAGGTTATTTTAGTTATAACCCGAATACAGGGGTTAATTACTGTGAAGCTGAAGAAAGTCATTTGCAACAATATTGTCTGAAAACAGGGTTAACCCAAGGCAACGTTGAAGTAAAAGTAGCCAAAGGAATTAAAGTATTAACAGGTGTGCCTTTTCGCAATGTACTTTCAGCCACCGTAGAGTTGCCATTGGCGCTAAGTAACTTCAACTCACTGATAGATTTGGGAGCAAAGCCTGTAGGTGATACTCAGATATGGCAGGAGCAAGTCAATAGTGCAATGGTTGCATTGTCGCCGTTAGCAACACTGACACATTATATGCCCGAGAATACTGATGTTTTAGGAGCACTTTCCACCCTCGGTTTTGACTTTACTAGTGATGTTTCAACAACTGAGTTGTTGCAAATGGACTACGTAGCAGGCGTTTTTCTCGATACACCGCAAGCTTACGAGTTATTGACTGCTAATATTATGATTTCTAGCTTGGTTAATTCTTTGACGGGCACTTATGACCTTGCTTTTCAAAACGTTGACCTTGGTTTTAATGGATATCCAATAAGCTCGGCTGATTCTGTTTACAAAGGCTTAGCAGAAAGTCTACTTATGTCTATCAACACGCAAAACAACGTATCGACGCTTATGCAAAATCAGGCTCTCTCTGATGTGCCCAACGCATCAATGCTGGATGGGCAAACAGAGCAATTTATTACAGCTTATCGAACGCGAGTTGCAGAACAAGTTAAAACGGCTATGCGACCGATTGGCAGTACTATTTCTAATCAAGTTGAACTGGACCGTATAGAAGCCGATGAAACACTTACTGAGTTCATGACCGCTAGGATTGAGTTGATCAATGAGTTACCAAGAATTAGGGCATTACGCCTTCCTTCTAGCGCTAATATTGACGTTTTGGCAATAACCAGTATAGCCGACCCTGTCGATATGTTAGATAACATAGGAACCCCGTCTCCACTGGCGATAGAGCAACTCACCACTCGGGTTACGCAAACAATAAACGTGCTAATCGACGCCCTCAATTCCGATGCAGCAGTCGTTGAATTCGATCGTATATTTAACCCAACCCAAGCACTAGATGGCGCAAAAAGCAGTATAATTATAGATGTAGATATTCAAGCGATTGCTAAAGCAATTCAAGAAAATATAGTAAGCATCGGTGATTTACCATCTGGTAGCGACTTCGCATTAGCCAGTGTAAACGGCAACAACAACATTCTAAGTGCCAGTCATTTAAGCTTATCTGGCGTCCAAGATGGCGGAGAACAAGGCCAAATTGTCGTATTCTTCCAAGGTGAGCCGCAGGACAGCTCTGGTTCACTCGTCATGTGTATTGCTTACAATAATGACGATGACCCAGCTGATAGCATTAGCGGACAACGTTTTGATGGCTCTTGGAACACCATTGGTGATAATCAAAATAGGATATCACTGCTTGCTGAAGGCTTTTCTTTACAAATGAATATAGCCGGCGAATCGAGAGGAAGCGATATCCCCATCGAGCAACAAATACCAAGCCTGCAACGCAATCCAAATGAGCTTTATGGTAAGTTCAGGTTTACCCTTAATGAAGACAATGCCACATGGCATTCGGATCACGCATCGATTGACCAGAGTTATGGTTTGTTAACAACGAGCACTCTGCCTGCAACTGACGGTGAGTGTGCGAGTTACCTTTCATTCCAAGTGCAATAGCATGTGGCCTTAAGATTCGTCTGATTCTGCTTGTTTTTATAAAGAATAGAAATCAGTCAAAAGCAGACGCGACTACTCGAGGGTTGTATTTAGAAAGCAAAAAGCCCCTGCATTTCTGCAAGGGCTTGATTTAATAAGCGAGTTGGCCGATAAGCCGGGTTCTGTCTTGGACAATCATTCGTCTAGGCCAATAATCGCTCATTGGCTCAAGCAACCTACCCGTTCCCAACGCGGGCCGCGCCATAAGGGAACCTATTTGGTCTTGCTCCGGGTGGAGTTTACCTTGCCATCCACTGTTGCCAGCGATGCGGTGCGCTCTTACCGCACCCTTTCACCCTTACCAAATGTAAACATTTGGCGGTCTCCTCTCTGCTGCACTTGTCGTCGGCTTGCGCCGCCCAGACGTTATCTGGCACCCTGCCCTATGGAGCCCGGACTTTCCTCCCCTCTAAAACATATAAATATGAATAGAGCGGCGATTGCCTGGCCAACTCGGGCGGCAGTATAAACTAAACGTTAGCGTTGTGATATACGTTTTGCACGTCATCACAGTCATTCAGCATATCCATGAACTTTTCATACATAGGCATATCTTCTTCGCTAATATCTTTGCTGTCTTGTGGCACCCAGGTAATTTCCTCAACATCAATCTCCAAATCAGGAAACGCTTTGCTCAATGCTGTTTTGCATTTGAAGAATTCAGTGTTAGGAACGAAGACAGTAACAACACCATCTTCAACTTCAACATCGGATACGTCAACGTCGGCTTCCATTAATGGCTCTAGTACAACTTCATCGTCATCACCTTTAAACGAAAATATGGCAAAGTGATCAAACATAAATGCTGAGGAATTCTGTGCACCAATTTTACAATTGGTTTTGGTGAAACAATTACGTACATCCGTAATTGTTCGGTTTGCGTTATCAGAAAGGCAATCGACAATAACCATGCAACCTCCCGGACCAAATCCTTCATAGCGCATCGGTACGAAATCTTCACCAGCACCACCAGCTGCTTTTTCAATAGCTTTTTCAATAACATGGCTTGGTACTTGGTCTTTTTTTGCTTTTTCAATAAGTCTACGAAGCTGCAAATTTGCATCAGGATCAGGACCACCACTTTTGGCAACGACGTAAATTTCTTTTCCGTAACGAGAATAAACCTTAGTTTTGGCACCCGCAGTTTTAGCCATGGAGACTTTTCTTACTTCAAACTTTCTACCCATTTTCATTTCTCTTTTTTATGGATTTTATATATTCGCATCGCCATATCGGCACTGCGTTTTGATTCAATAAGCAAGATTGTACTGTTTTTCGCTTGCTCTGTCAGCGTTGTATCGCTCTTTCGGAATTGCTTTGCTACTTTATAGCACGCCGCACGCTGCGCGCTCGCCTCATGTTTAATTGGCATGTGTGAAATCAAGCTATATGTTGCGAGGCCAAATATTCCCTTGATTGCATTTCTTGCAATCGACTTAAACAACGTTGAAATTCAAAATTTAAACGTCCTTCCGAATATAAGTTTTCCATCGCCACTTCTGCAGATAAAATCAATTTAACTTTGCGTTCGTAAAATTCATCGACCATCGCAATAAAACGTCTTGCGATGTCGTCGGAACTAGCTCCCATCTGCTCAACGCTAGCGACCAAAACGGAGTGGTAACAGCGGCTTATTTCAATATAATCAGACTGGCTTCTTGGTCCGTCACATATAGCTCGAAATGCAAACATAACCACGCCGTCAGCCTCTCGCATTGCCGCAATATGCCTGCCTGCAACATTTATGTTCACGTCAAAAAAACCTTCTTCAGGTGCAAGCTGAGTAAAGTAAGTTTGTAAATTAGTGGTTGCCTCATCATCGAGTGGATAATGATATATTTCAGCTCGTTCAAGTGTTCTCAGTCGATAATCGACACCACTATCGACGTTCACCACTCGCGTATTTTGGTTAATTAATTCAATAGCAGGTAAAAATCGAGCTCGTTGAAGTCCGTTATAGTAGAGCTTATCAGGGATAATATTAGAGGTCGCAACTAATACAATTCCGTGACTAAACAGTTCTTCCATGAGAGTACCTAAAATCATCGCATCCGTAATATCTGACACGAAAAACTCATCAAAGCAGATGACTTTGGCTTCTGTCGATAACTTTTTTGCAATAATTTTTAACGGATCTTCTTTGCCGCCTAGCAACTTTAACTCTTGATGGATTCGGTGCATAAAACGATGAAAATGCACTCTCATTTTATTTTCAAATGGCAGGCATTCATAAAATGTATCAACTAAGTAGGTTTTACCACGTCCGACACCGCCCCAGAAATAAATCCCCTGAATACTGGGCTTTAACATCCCTTTACCAAAAGCCTGCTTTATTTTTAATCGCCAAGAAGGCTTCCTTCTCGGATTGGTTAGTTCGTCATATAAGCGTTGTAACTCATTGACTGCATTTTCTTGAGCCGCATCGTATTGAAAATCAATAAGCGACAAATCATCTTGATATTTTTCCCAAGGGGTCATTAAAGTTCCAAAAATCATTTTTTATGGGTTGAAAATAAACTCAACAGCCTATATTAAATATCATAGTGTAAAAAGGTCATCATGTAGTTACGTGAAAACATGGAAATTGGGTTTCATGGCCAGTATACAGGCCTCAGATTGAGTTGAAAATCACGACAACAGTTTTATCAC
>JBLIKA010000104.1:0-11607 GCA_047637355.1 Glaciecola sp.
TTCAAATGACAAAGGAAGGCGAGGTTGTTTTCCAAGAAACTAAACGTATCTTTAATGCCTTCGATAACTTTGTATTCAACCTCAAAAGCTTACATGATGATTATAGTGGTCATATTACTCTTGTATTAATGGCTGGTTTAGCTACATCGATGCAGTTGGCGGTGAGTAAAGCGGTTAAGAGTACGATGAAAAAGTTTGACGATATTCACGTTAACATTCAAACCCGCTTATATAATGAAGTTGAGCATGTCGCTCTATCAGGCGAATGTCATTTGGTTTTATCGACATACGACATGGTTAAACCTGAGTCGGTTACTTTCCATTCTACGGGCGTGCAGTGCAAGGGGCGACTTTACTGTTCCCCTACGCATCCATTAGCGAAATATCGCGAAGCCGATGCGCTTCCTGACAATGTTAGAATTGAAGATTTTCCTGCTATTGGTATGTCTGGGTTGTCATCGGTCAATTATATCAGTGGTGATAAACGGCTCGCTATTCAAACTTTTTCAGATTCATATGACGTATGCATGGCAGCGGTTATGACTGGAGAGTATGTTGGTTTGTTACCGGACTATATTGCCAGAGAGCAGGGCGCAGCAACCGGTCTTGTGCCAATTTGTAAGGGCTCATTATTCGAATTCAGTCATGAGTTATTCGTTATGAATGGAAAAAACACAAGACTTAACCCCGTGTTAAGACATTGTATTAAAGAGTTAGAATACTTCATATACGAAAGCCAGAAATAACCCAATTCAACGTTGGTTAGGAAGTATAAAATAACATAAACCTCTGCTGGGGAACGTCGCTAGCAGAGGTTTTTTTAATCCTGATACCGAATAGGATCGACAGTGTTGTTTTCAGAAAATGCTTCAAGTCTTTCCTGACAAGCACCGCATCGTCCGCATGCTTTTTCTTGGCCGTTGTAGCAAGTCCATGTGTCTTTATAGTCCAAATTCATTGCCAAGCCTTCCTTCAGAATGTCAATCTTGCTAGACGCCAAATAGGGGGCCCTTACTTCGACAGCTTGATAGTTTGCAATTTTGCATACGTCATTCATAGCGCTAACGAATTCAGTCCTACAATCAGGATAAATAGCATGGTCACCAGAGTGAGCTCCGAAATACACCGCTTCGGCTTGTATAGAAACTGCATAACCAACTGCCATTGACAACATAATCATGTTGCGATTTGGAACGACAGTCGTTTTCATACTCTCTTCTTCGTAATGTCCTTCAGGTACGTCAATATCATCAGTTAGAGCAGAACCTCCGATTAGTTGTTTTATTGAACTAATATCAACGATTTTGTGCTCAATATTATGTTGTTCACAAACTTTTTTAGCGAAAAGTAATTCTTTGCTATGCCTCTGTCCATAGTTGAAAGATACTGCATGCACGTCATATCCCTGCTGCATGGCCTTGTTTAGCACGGTATATGAATCCATACCGCCTGAATATATGACGACGACTTTCGCTGACATTTATTATTCTCCTTTAAAAAAATAGTCCTGATACTAAGCGATCCCTGCTAAAATCCCAACTGTATTTGAATAAGAAGTAGGTTGTTATTGTGCAAAATTTAAAAGTAAACGAAGTATTTGAGTCACTTCAAGGCGAAGGTTCGTTTACAGGAGTGCCATCTATCTTCGTAAGGCTGCAAGGCTGTCCAGTCGGCTGCTCTTGGTGTGACACAAAACACACTTGGGAAATCAGCTTAGATGAAGAAACGACGGCAACGTCAATAATGCAGGAAAATGAAGAGTCCTCAAAGTGGTTTTCCGCAACTGAAGGTTCTTTATTCCAGCTATTTGATGAATACGGCTATGTGGCTAAACATATCGTTCTAACTGGCGGTGAACCTTGTATGTATGATTTAATTCGGTTTACTGAGTTAGCACATAGGAAAGGCTATTCGACCCAAATAGAAACTAGTGGTACATTTGAAATCCTGACGAGTAAAGACACATGGGTGACAGTGTCGCCAAAAGTTAATATGCAAGGAGGCTATAAAATGCGCGACGATGCATTAGCCAGAGCTAATGAAATAAAACATCCTGTTGCTATGCAAAAACACATAGATGAGCTAGATTTATTGCTAGCAACAATGGACCAAACTGTGTTGCCACTAATTTATTTGCAGCCTATTAGTCAGCAAAAGCGAGCTACAGAGTTAGCTGTAAAAACATGTATAGCGCGAAATTGGCGTCTTTCATTACAAATGCACAAGTTTATTGGCTTAGAATAGCTGATTTATTTTCAAGTGTGATTAGTAAACTCAACTGGAGAACCAATGAATAAGTATATAGACAACTATCAATTTTTAAATGACGTTGAGCAAACTATCAAACTCACCTTGGTGGTTGTAGATGATATATAAGCATGCATCATCATTAGCCCGCGTGAAATTGATATTGGGAAGCAGAATAGTCACAGGAGTTTTGCTGTTATCGCTGTCACTTTTTTGTGCAGTTACAAACGCCGCAACATGGGTTGTTACTTATCCAGGACCATTATACGATGGCGATGAAGGTCATAAGTATCCCGAAGCACTATTGAAGTTAGCTTTGGAAAAAACAGGTGTACGATACAGAATGGTATCGTCTCAACGTATCAAGCAGCAATCGAAAGCCCTTCGACAGTTACGTGAGAATATTGAGGTTAATGTTGTTTGGACTATGACAGACCGTGAACGCGAAGATGACCTGCTACCTATTCGCATACCTATTGCTAAAGGGTTGATTGGTTGGCGAATGATGTTGACTCATAAAAATAAGCCATTTTATACGAAAGTAGTAAGCACGTTAGCAGATTTACTAGTTTATTCTCCGGTGCAGGGCATCGATTGGCCCGATACTAAGATACTGCAAGCCAGCGGCTTCAATGTGTTAGGTGCGCAGAACCATTCCGAAGCAAAGAATTTATTGTCGCGTCAACAAGCAGATTTTTACCCTCGCTCTGTTATTGAAGCATTGTCTGAATTACGTCAGGAAGGAGCCGATCCAGACATAAGATTGAAGGAGGGGATTGCGCTAAAATATCGAGCCGCAATGTATTTTTTCGTGAATAAAAGCAATGTAACTCTAGCGCGTCTGTTAGAGGTTGGTTTGGAGAGAGCAATTGAAGACGGAAGTTTTGATAAATTATTCTACGCCCATCACGGTGAAATATTAGACCAGTTAGAATTAGATGAAATTACTTATTTTGAGTTAGATAATCCACTGTTACCTTCAAATACGCCGGTATTTGAGGCTAAGTATTGGTATACAACAGGTCAGTTCGAAAGCATAAAAAAAGCGACTGATTAAAGTCGCTTTTTTAGATTTTACGTTAGTTAACTCAGCTGTTAACCTTTAAACTCACCACTGTGAATTGACTTCATGGAGCGACCAGATGGATCTGCCGCTGCTTTAAAGCTCTCATCCCACTCAAGCGCTTCTACTGTGCTACATGCGATTGATTTACCACTTGGCACGCATTTAGCTGCACTTTCTTGCGGGAAATAATCTTCAAAGATAGTGCGGTAGTAATAACCTTCTTTAGTGTCGGGTGTATTGATTGGAAAGCGGAATTGCGCACTTGCTATTTTTTGGTCAGATACTTCAATCTCAACAAATTCACGAATTGAGTCAATCCAAGAATAACCCACACCGTCACCAAATTGCTCTTTTTGACGCCATAAAACTTCTGCTGGAAGATATGTATCGTCATCAAATGCTTTTCTCAATATCCATTTTTCCATACGCCCACCAACACACATTTTGTCTTGTGGGTTCAGACGCATAGCAACGTCCATGAAGTTTTTGTCTAAAAAAGGTACGCGCGCTTCAACACCCCAAGCAGAGGTTGATTTGTTAGCGCGAGCGCAATCGAACAGATGCAGACGATCAAGTTTACGCACAGTTTCTTCATGCAGTTCTTTTGCATTAGGCGCTTTGTGGAAATATAAATAACCACCAAATATTTCATCAGCCCCTTCGCCAGACAATACCATTTTGATGCCCATAGCTTTGATTTTTCTAGTCATCAAATACATCGGCGTTGCCGCACGAATAGTCGTTGTATCGTATGTTTCTAAGTGATAAATGACATCACGAATAGCATCTAGGCCTTCTTGAATTGTAAAGTGAATTTCGTGATGCACTGTACCAATCATATTCGCTACTTTCTTAGCAGCGATTAAATCAGGTGCGCCTTCAAGACCAACAGCGAATGAGTGCAAACGAGGCCACCAAGCATCGCTTTTGTCCTCGTCTTCAACACGTTTAGCAACATATCTGGCTGCTACAGCTGAGACCAATGATGAATCTAAACCTCCAGAAAGCAGCACTGCATATGGCACATCCGACATAAGGTGAGACTTAACCGCTTTTTCGAACGCAACTTTCAAATCATCTAGGTTTGTTTCGTTATCTTTTACGTTGTCATACGACATCCAATCTCGCTCGTAGTATTTCACAAGCTTGCCATCGGTGCTGCTTAGGTAATGCCCAGGAGGGAACTCTTGTACCGTTTTGCAGACAGGTACAAGGGCTTTCATTTCGGAAGCCACATAGAAGTTGCCGAATTCATCAAAACCGGTATAAAGTGGAATAATACCCATATGGTCACGAGCGATGAGGTAGGTATTATTTTCTTGGTCATAAAGAACGAAAGAAAACATACCTTCCAATCTATCAATGAAACCAAGACCCTCTTGCTGGTAAAGAGGAATAATTATTTCGCAATCTGATTTTGTTTGGAAGTCATAGGGATTTGTTAACTTCGACTCTAAATCTTTATGATTATAAATTTCGCCATTAACGGCTAATACCTGATTACCATTGCTACTGATTAGAGGTTGGGCGCCCGTGTCGACATCTACAATTGCTAGTCTTTCGTGACATAAAATTGCATTGTCATTATGCCAAATACCGGACCAGTCTGGGCCACGATGACGTAATAGTTTTGATAATTCGAGTGCTTGCGTGCGCAACTCTGACACATCAGTTTTGATATCAAGGATACCGAAAATACCACACATAGGTTGTTTCGCCTTTTCTTGCTAGGTTATTAGATTGGGTTATCGTTTTCTGTCGATAATAAGGTAGGTATGTGGAACTTAAGTTCGCGTTTATTATTATTCATGTTACCTCGATGGTGAATGTGCCATTTTGAGTAGAAAATGCAAGGGTTTTCTAGGAGAAATAGAAAATTAGTTGTTGTTATACACATTATTACGCAATTCTTAGTTCATATTGTAGTGCTGGCGTGAAAAAACGGACTAACGAGGTTCCCAAATAAGAAAGAGAAGCAATAACTAAAGCCGAATCTACGTGCGAAACTTGAGCTTCCCCCAATTTTCGGTAGTTGAATAGCCTCTATTAGCTGTTGATTCGATCTCCCTACAAGGCCCTGTTCTCTGCGAAGTCCCAAGCTGATTAGATGCAAGTTCCAAGAATCGCTGTTAAAAAAATAGCCTCAAAAGAGGCTATTCTGTTCATACACTAAAACCGATTCGCTATTTGCGTTGGAACTCGCTGGTCGCAGACCATTGTGGCCATTCATCAGAGTTAGCTATGTCATAGCCTACTTCAAATAACATTTGAGTGTCTTCTCGAACACCACCAAAGTCCCAATTTTCACGAAACTGGTCGCAAACTTGATGGTAGCAGCCGCGAACAACCAAATTTGTTCTCTTACGATACTCTGCAGTAGCCTCATCGATTGGCTCACTGCCGCCTTTGGCGTAAAGTGCTGGAACACCAACCTTGGCAAAACTAAAGTGATCAGAACGATAATAAATACCCGCTCCAGGATTATCTTCTTGAGTTAATACTCGACCTTGACGTTTTACTGCTTTTTTAAGATTTTCTTCAAGATCTGATTTGCCCATACCAACAACTGCTACATCCTTAGTTCTTCCTAATACATTCATTGCATCCATATTGATATTAGCCACGGTTTTGTCAAGAGCGACAATTGGGTTTTCAGCGTAGTACTTTGACCCCAAAAGACCTTGTTCTTCAGCGGTTACTATTAACATGCTAACCGACCGCTTTGGTTTATTGTTCAATTCTGCAAAGGCTTCAGCCATCGCGAGGATTGCCGCTGTTCCGGTCGCGTTGTCGTGGGCGCCATTATATATTTGATCACCTTCTTTGCTTTCATCTTTACCCAAATGATCCCAATGGGAAGTATAAATAATATGTTCGTCAGGTCTCTCGTTGCCAGGTAAAGTGGCAAAGACGTTGTAGCTTTTTGATTTTTCAAAATCATTTTTGAGCGCAAGCGATGCTTTTATATTCAAGGGAATAGAATACGCACCTTGTGCTGCATAATCTTTTTGTTCGTCGAAATTCAAGCCCGCGTCAGCAAAAATCTTTACTGCAGCTTCGCGTGAAATCCAGCCTTCAACAGCAACACTGCTTGCGCCAGCGTCTGGCGTAACTAAGCTATATTGCGGCCCACTCCAGCTATTGGCTACAACAGACCAACCATAAGAGGCTGGGGCAGTTTCATGTACAATAAATACTGCTTCAGCACCTTGACGGCTAGCTTCTTCATATTTATACGTCCAGCGGCCATAATAAGTCATTGTTGAGCCCTGAAAAAGCTCGCTGTCAGGGCTTGCATAGCCCGGATCGTTAACCAAAATAATAACGGTTTTTCCTTTTACATCGACATCTTGATAGTCATTCCAGCTGTATTCTGGTGCGTTTACACCATAGCCGAGAAAAACGATATCCGAATCTATTAGGTTAACTTCAGAAACTTCGCGTTTCGAGCCAGCCACCATATTTTCTTTATACGTAAATGTATTTTCACCCATCTTAAGTGTCATGTCTGGCTTAGCCGTAATTTGCATCAAACTAACTTCTTGAAGAAAGCTGTCTCCGTTACCCGGTTCAAAGCCCACTTTAGTTAGTTCTTCTGTTAGGTAATCTAACGTTTTCTGCTCACCAGCAGTGGTTGGAAGGCGACCTTCAAACTCATCTGATGATAGTATTTTTGTATGTTGCTTGAGGGTATCGGAGCCAATCGAGTTATAGACGGCCTCGAAATTATCTGCAACTATAGGGGTATCGGATTTTGGGTCTGAACAGCCTGTAACAGCTAGGACAAGTATACCGGCAGACAATGCTAAGGTAAGGGCGCGGTTCTGAAGTTTCATTTATGTTCCTTGTTATTATTAGTATTTGTTGTCTTTTACAATGCAGTCTTCGTAGACCATAATATTGTGACACGACATAATCAAGATTTGTTGTATAATATAGTAAAAATCTATGACGCGACATAATCAAAATTTGCAGCACAATAAAAACAACGTGGTATCTCACATTCCTAACAATAAGACGATTGCATTGAAATTTTCCAATTTATCGCCCTTTTCGCGACCACCATTATCTGCATTATCTTTAGTTTTCCCATCGCAAGATTTTACGCAGATTGATATTCCTGATCTACGTGCCAAGTTGCTCGAAAATATGCAACATAGCATTACCATTGATATGGCAGTACATGCACAGATTAAGCGCTTTGTTTGTCAAGATTCAATGCCCAGTGACTCGAGATATTATGAACAAATTATATTTGAAGAACATATAATTCCGACTCGCATAGGCAGCTGGCATGATTTTTTTAATGGCATCATTTGGTTGCAATACCCAAAAACAAAAAATTATCTGAATCGCTTGCATATATCTGAAATAAACGCTCATGGCTTGAATCCAAGAACGCAGGTTCGAAATCACATTACACATTTTGACGAGTGCGGTGTTGTCTTATTTGTACATGGGTCAACATTACTTGCAAGACTTCACCTTTTATTCGAAATGCAAGAATGGAATACACTTTTTTGCGAGCTAAAAGATGAGTGGAATAATTCAATTTTTCCTGTCGTATTTGGCCATGCGAATTTAGAAATGTTATTGACGCCATTTATTGGCTTAACGGGCAAAGTGTTACTCATTCAAATTGATGAGAAACCACTGGTACAGGCAGCGCTACAAAACAGGGACAAAAGCATAGTAAACCAAGCGAGTATTTCATCGGGCTCGCTGGATACCTTGCTTTTTGAGTATATTCAAAGCAATAAAACGTTTAATACGAGCAAACCATTTTATCCCTTACCACTTTTGGGGGTGCCACATTGGCATTATGCCGAACAGGGAGCTGCATTTTATGCCAATAAGGATTACTTCATGCCAAGACGTCAAATAAAGGGAGACACTGATTAATTTTACTCATTGTTTCTTTTTACTAAATTCAACAGTCTATGTTTAGTCTTATTGGCTAATGGTCCATAAAAGAGCGATAGTCAAAATAATTAAAGTGGGAATAGCGGAAAATATAATAGACTTGTTGCGACTGAAATTGGTCCACTGCTGCAAACAAACAGCACCTAAATAAATACTCCAAATTGTGTCAATTCGTAAATAAGACATAAAGGTAAACCAATTACTGCTTGTCGGAATTGAAAACATATAACTTAAAGACGTGGGTGATAGCACTGACTGTGACGCTTGTGATCCTGGCTCTACCATTATTAAAATAAGAGCTAATGAGATTGCAGATGCGATGAGGGTAGGCATCATGAACCACCACTGAGCGCCATACCAATCAAAAAAGCTGTGAATGCTTTTTTCATCATTCCGAGTGACCAAAGTGAAGTATAGGCCCAACACCGCGGACACAATAATAAGATATAATGGGGCTCCAATAAGTGCAAACATTGCAGCGCTTTTTCCTGTGCCATAAGCCGGACGCATATTCTCTAGCTCAGCAGGGCTAGCATCTGGCATGCTCTGTGCTATTTGTGTGTCCACGTACCAACTATAATCCACCATGTCAAAATACAGGTAAGCTGGTAATGAACTAATCACAACCACAAGAATAAAGGGTAGCCAAGACCAATTGTCTTTCAATGACAATGCTCTAAAAACGTCAGAAGGTCGCATAAAAACATCATTACAAGCTTGTATTGGATTTGTCACTTCGTAATTATTTTCGCTCATTGTACTTCCTGTTTTTTTGCATTTAATTGAATTCTAACGAGATGTAAAGTATTCAGTTTATTGCGAACTAAAACAAGTCCAAATAGAGAATAGAATTAATTTGAAACATTTTTATTTATAAAGAGTATCGATAGCCTTAGTAATTGAACTCGATATGTCATAACCTACATTCCAATAAATACTATATTAATTAGAATAAAAAATAGGGATATTAGTGTGATTGAGATAAACAAACTCGCTAAAAAATTTAAAGTAGAGAACCCTAAAAAGCTTAGTGAACAGGATAAAAAAGATCCAAGGTTACAAGGGCGCTTCTTTCATTCAGTAAAGGAAGTTAGCTTTAGTTGCCAAAATGGTGAAGTATTAGGCTTATTAGGTCCAAATGGAGCAGGTAAAACAACAACCTTAAGAATGTTATCAACTGCATTGCAACCGGATAGCGGTAGCATTAACATCGGCGGCTTTGATATATTAAAAAATCCGGTTGAAGCTCGAAAGCAGATTGGCTTTTTATCCGGGGGTACTGGACTATATGGACGTTTGAGTGGTCGTGAAAATATCGCGTATTTTGGTAAGTTAAACGGTATGACAAATGTAGACATTACTAAACGTACTGCCGAATTATCAGAACGTTTGGATATGGATTCATTCCTAGACCGACGCAGCGAAACCTATTCCACAGGAATGAAACAGAAAGCATCAATTGCACGCTCAGTTATTCATTCTCCCAAAGTAGTTATCTTAGACGAACCGACTACTGGTCTAGATATAATGGCTACACAAACGGTGTTGAACTTTATTCGTGATTTGAAACGTGACAATGTCCCAGTAATATTTTCTACCCACCATTTAGATGAAGTATCTGAACTTTGCGATAGAGTAACAGTAATTGATCAAGGGATAACAATGTTTAATGATACATTTGATGCTTTCAGGGATGTAGATGACGCTTCTCTGCATGAGGCATTCTTGCGTTCGATAGGTAAGCCTAAACATCAAACGATAGAACTATAGGGATTATTATTATGTGGTTGGTCTTTCAAAAAGAGATTAAAGAATTATTAAGAGATAGAAAAACCCTATTCTTCATGATTGCGCTACCTATTTTGCTATTTCCACTATTGATTGGTGGCACGCTGTATGTAGGCACTAACGTAGTCAAAGGTGCAGTAGAAAAAACACGCACTTATGCCATCATTGGCGACCAATTTAGTGATGATTTAGTGGGTAAGTTAAATGAAGTTGAACAATTTTCATTGCAAAAATTACCTTCTGAAATTCAAACAAAAGAACAAATAGTTGCTTATGTCAAAGAAGGAAATATTGATTTTGTTATAGAGATACCAGAAAATTACAGCAGTACGATACTAGATTCAGGTAAAATAATACTTAAGTTGTATCGCAACCAAGCTGGTTTAAAAGTAGTCGAAAATAAATTAAATGAAATTGTCGATGAGCTTTCAGAGTTATATCAAACAACTGCATTTGCAGCATTGGGTTTATCTGAGACTCAGCAAATAAGCGTGGTAACCCCTATTGAGGTTGAAGAGATAAATGTAGCGGATGAACGCGAAACCCAAGGCGAGTCAATTGGTGGTTTCATTCCCTATTTGATTTTTATGCTTTGTTTGCAAGGTGCGATGCTACCGGCTAGTGATTTAGGTGCAGGTGAAAAAGAGCGAGGAACCCTTGAAACGTTACTTATTACACCAATCGAGCGCACAAAAATCGTACTTGGAAAGTTCTTTACTATCGCTTTTGCTGGCGTAACATCAGCGCTCGTTACCGTTTTGAGTATTGCCTTATGGACTGCAGTGCTAAGCAAAGGTCAGGCAGGAGAGGTGTTAGTGACATTCATGGCGTCTATTGATGCCATCGATTATTTATTGGTATTCTTCATGCTGATACCCGTTGTCGCTATTTTCGCCGCAGTATTGCTCACGTTATCAATTTACGCTCGTTCATTTAAGGAAGCCCAGGGCTATATGACCCCCCTTGTTTTCGTCACTATTATTCCAGTAATATTTGCAATGCTTCCAGGTGTTCAACTAAAAGGCATTTGGGCTTGGGTGCCGCTGACTAATGTGGCGCTGGCTATCAAAGAGTTGATAAAAGGCACTATGGACTACGTTCAGTTGTTTGCCATATTTGGCTCAACAGCTCTGATTGCGGGTAGTTTTCTCGCATTTTGCATTTATTGGTTTAAACAAGAAAAAGTATTATTTAGATAGGAGACCTCGGTTTCAAATACTTTTTAACAGTTTGTTAATAGTAAATAAGCTCCACTGTTTGTGACAGGCCGGAGCTTTTTATTACAAACTACTCTTCTATTTAATAGTAAGGTTATGCAATATTCGGACAAACACTCACGAAGTGCCGTATTTATTTGCAAAGAAGCGTTTATAAAGGAGCGTCTATAAAGAATTGTCTATAAAGAACTGTCATATTGTTCTATATAATCAATTAATGAGATGTGTCATTGTGCAGTAACCGTATGTTATTTTTGACTTAAACAATAAATTACTGCAATTGGCTTGAAATAATTAAAAACTTGATTCGCTTATTTGGCATAATGCAATACGAAATCTGAATTGTCTCCCCACATCGGAAAAAAT
>JBLIKA010000105.1:0-11586 GCA_047637355.1 Glaciecola sp.
CATAACTGTCTAACAGAACACCCCTGATATTGTTATTCAATATTAGCGGACTCTTTCCCTAGCCGTCCACTTTTACAAAACCGTCCCAACCTTTCATGTAGGTTAAAAACTTCTCGCTTAGACCTTCTTCTGCTAAATGCGCTTCGGTTACAGGAAGTTTTGTCGGTTCAAAGTTAGGATCTGCCATCACTTGCCGCGCGAAATCATGATGCAGAATGGCTGCACGTCCGATAGTGACGAAGTCAACGCCCGCAGCCAAAATTGTATGGACCTCTTTACCTGTGTTAATTTTTCCGGCAACCGTCCATTTTACATCCTTATAATCTAATTCCGAAAAATGTTGGAGTAAGCTTTTGTCTTTATGTTCTTTCTCCTCTGGCTGTTTAAAAACATCCCACAGTGAAAGGTCTAAAAAGTCTATATCATGCTCGTTAATCAGTTGTTCACAGACGACTTTGACCTCGCTCAATAGCATGCCAAAACGTTCGGGGGACAGACGCACACCTAACAAAAAATCGCTGCCACAAACGGCTCGAATACCATCTACAATTTCAAATAGTAATCGCGCACGGTTTTGCAGACTTCCACCGTATTCGTCTTGACGTTTGTTAATCTCGGCGCTTAAAAACTGGGTTAAAATATAGCCATGCGCACCATGAACTTCAACTCCATTGTATCCACACTTTTGGGAACGTAAGGCGCCAGCGATAAAATCGTTGCGCAACTGATGCACTTCATCTAAAGACAAGCCACGTGCGTTATGTTTTTCAATCGACGATGCTGAAACAGGCTGCTGGTTTATCTGATCCTCCGGAGAACGCATGCCCGCATGATGCAGTTGAATAATGGCTAAACTATGGTTGGCTTTAATCGCAGCGGCAAGGCGTTGATGACCGGCAACATGTGCATCGTCATAAATGCCTAATTGTCCGGGGAATCCCTTGCCTACAAATTGGACGTGCGAAGCACAGGTCATGGTTAACCCAAAGCCACCTTCAGCTCGCATAGTTAACCAACGATATTCTTCATCAGATAGTTTTCCGTCGTCATGACTTTGTGTATTAGTCAGGGGTGCAAGCATAAACCTATTAGGCATACTGACGCCGTTTTTAAACGTGATTGGAGTGTTTGGTTGGGGCATATTGTAGTTGTCTTTTATTAGTTTTAGAGAGTTAATTATTTTGCGGGGCAAGATAATATTGGTTTAAGCAAGGCTCTCCAATTATAACAACTTAGCGACTAAAATAGTAAAAATTTCTGCTTTGTAACATTTTATTTACAAGACAAGTAAAATTTTTTTTGCGAAATTGAAATAAATTTTAAACTAAATCTGAGAGCTATAGTACTAATACCGTTACGTTTTAACATTCTCGTAACAATTTCACAAATAAGTACGTAGTTTGAACCACACATTTCTTTCATAACAATAAGAGAAAAAAAATTATGACAACTAACAATGCTTTAAACAAAGCAAAAGGCTTTTCATTAAGCCGCACTAGTGTCAGTTTAAAAATGATAGTTACTGGATTATTTTTATTGGCGCTACCAAGTTTTGCTCATGCTGCTGCTAATCTGGCTGCTGACGATTTTGTCGGTATTTCATTTTGGATAATCTCAATGGCGCTTATGGCGTCGACTGTCTTTTTCCTTTGGGAAACACAAAGTGTTACTGCAAAATGGAAAACATCACTGGTGGTATCTGCGCTCGTGACGTTCATTGCTGCTGTTCACTACTTCTATATGCGTGATGTATGGGTAGCTACGCAAACTACACCTACTGTCTATCGATACATCGATTGGCTACTCACGGTGCCATTGTTGATGATTGAATTTTATCTGATATTACGTGCAATTGGCGTTGCATCTCCTGGTATATTCTGGCGTCTTTTGCTCGGTACACTGGTTATGTTGATACCAGGATATATGGCAGAAGCTGGCTACATCAATATCACAATAGGATTCGTTATAGGTATGCTGGGTTGGTTCTACATTCTCTATGAAATCTTTTTTGGCGCTGCTGCCAAAGCCGCAGAAACTGTAACTAGCGAAGCTGTTAAATACACATATAACGCGATGCGTTGGATTGTAACTGTTGGTTGGGCAATCTATCCTGTCGGTTATGTACTAGGATATATGACAGGAACAGCTGATCAAGAATCGTTAAATATCATTTACAACTTAGCCGATTTCGTTAACAAAATCGCGTTTGGTTTATTGATATGGTACGCAGCAACTAGCGAAAGCCAGGGCATGAATGTAAAACAAAGCTGAATATAAATGTATATTTTTTAATGTACCGGTGAGTGTGCCGTCACTTTATTTGTGACTGCACACTCCTTTAAACAGACGGCCAACATTCATGAATCAAACTTATGCAAATCCTAATTTTGAATCGATTGTCTCACTAGACCAATGCGAACAGCATATGCTTGGTTTAATAAAAGGCAACGAACCTTCTTGCTTCCACTTAGCTAGTGGAGGGAATCGAACGCGCGCGAAACTATGTATTGATGCAGGAACCGCACTTGAACTGCCGATTCCATCGATTATCGCTTTGGCGGGTGCAGTAGAATTACTTCACAACGCCTCGTTAGTACATGACGACCTGCAAGATCAAGAAATGACTCGAAGAGGTCGAGACGCCATATGGAAAAGATA
Organism: Glaciecola sp.; assembly: GCA_047637355.1. GTDB lineage: Bacteria > Pseudomonadota > Gammaproteobacteria > Enterobacterales > Alteromonadaceae > Glaciecola. Next base: position 2,659 of record JBLIKA010000105.1, read on the forward strand.
CGGTAAAGCACATGCTATTTGTGCGGGCGACGCAATGATTTCTGCCGCGTTTGCCTCACTAGCTCACGTCGGTTCTGTGCGGGCACTACCTGACCTTTTAATTCACATGCATGAAGCGGTCGCGATGACAGTGCGGGGTCAATCACGTGATCTCGATGCGCACAACAACATCACTGAGCAAGAGTACGAAGATATCGCTGCGATGAAATCGGGCCCATTAATTCGTCTTACGCTAGAACTACCGCTACTGATGGCAGGTTGTGAGCAATATATATCCAATGCGAAATTCGCCCTAAGTCGATTTTCCATTGCTTATCAAATACTAGATGACTTAGATGATTGGCAGCAAGACGCCCAGCGCAATCAACTCAATTTGGTAAATCTAATTGCATCTAAAAGCTCGATCCAAGAGGCGGTAAAGATATCTCAAAATCGTGCTCAATACTTACTCAAACAGTGTGAAAAAGAATTGACACTGTTGCCCGCAAATTGCGCTAATTCATTTATCCGCGCATCAAAAAATTTGCTTATAAAAACAACAGGTATATAAAATGAATAATGCAGTCGTTATTGGAGCTGGACTCGGCGGTATTGCCTCAGCGCTGCGTTTAAGGGCTAAAGGCTACAACGTCGTTATTATCGATCAGAGAGAACGACTAGGCGGGCGAGCGCAGCAGTTTAACAAAGAGGGTTTTATTTTTGATGCAGGGCCCACGGTAGTTACTGCGCCTTTTTTACTTGAAGAGCTTTTTTCACTTTTTGACAAACAAATGTCTGACTATATAAATCTTGTGCCAGTTGAGCCGTGGTATCGCTTTGTTTATCCCGACGGGACCCATTTTGATTATGGCGGCACAATTGAGGATACGCTCGAACGTATTGCCGAAATTGAGCCGGACGACCAAGCTGGTTATTTGGCCCTATTAGCGCAATCAGAAGCTATATTCGATGTCGGCTTCACGCAGTTAGCGGACAAACCATTTCATAAATTATCGACTATGCTCGCTCAGGTACCTGCTCTTATCAGGCTCAAATGCTATCGAACTGTTTGGCAGATGGTTGGCGCATATTTAAAAAGCGACAAGCTCAGACAAGCGTTTTCAATTCAGCCATTACTTGTCGGTGGGAACCCGTTTGCTACTACGAGCATTTATAGTTTAATACACTACCTTGAGCGCAAATGGGGCGTTCACTTTGCAATGGGCGGAACTGGCGCGCTTGTCGATGGTCTTGAAAAGCTAATGAAAGAGCAAGGCATCGAAATTATGTTAAACACCGAAGTTACCAATTTAACGGTCGAGGGCAACCAAGTCACAGTCGTGCATACGAATGCTGGAAATCTGTCGTGCGATAAAGTAATTTCAAATATAGATCCTAAATATTTATATAGAAACCTAGTACCAAGCAAACACCAAAAGATGAGTGCGAAAATTAAAACAAAGCACAGCTCAGTTTCGATGGGTTTGTTTGTATTGCATTTTGGCACAACAAAGCAATACCCGGATGTTGTGCATCACACTATATGGCTAGGTAAGCGATATGAGGCTCTATTAAGCGATATTTTTGATAAGAAAATACTGGCTGATGACTTTTCGTTATATCTTCATCGTCCCACGGCGACCGACCCCAGTATGGCACCGCAAGGATGTGATTCATTTTATGTGCTGGCCCCTGTGCCAAATAATCTTTCTGGAATTGATTGGTCAATGCAAGAAAAGGATTATGGAGACCGTATCATTGCAGCATTAGAACAAACTATCATGCCTGATTTGTCAGCACACATTGTGCATCGATTTGCAAAAACGCCGAAAGACTTTGAACGCGACTTTAGTAGTGTAGAGGGCAGTGGGTTTTCGATTGCACCTTCGTTCCAGCAGTCGGCTTGGTTTAGGTTTCATAATCGCGCTGAGGGTCCCGATAATTTGTTTTTATGTGGCGCAGGTACTCATCCTGGCGCGGGGATCCCCGGAGTGTTATGCTCGGCCAAAGTGGTCGACAGGTTAATTAATCCTGTCGCTGTATAGGTTAGCGAGGACATCATGCAGGACAACCCCACAGCGATCTTAAAAAAGCATGGAAAGTCTTTCAATTTTGCACGCTTTTTTCTAGGCTCTAAGACCGGTATTGCGGCTGCTCGTCTTTATCGTTTCTGCCGAATTGTTGACGACATTGCAGATGAAAATGACGATAAGGTTGAAGCAGCTCAACAACTGGCATTGCTAAAGCAACAGATTGTTCAAAATCAAAAAGCAGACCCCATCGTTGCTGATTTTCTTGCACTTTGCTCAGAGTACGGCATTGATAGAAATCACGGTGTCACGCTTATTGAAGGAGTCAGCCAGGACCTGATCCCGCTAGCGCTCGCTAGTGACGAAATGCTCATTCAATATGCCTATCGCGTAGCTGGCGTGGTTGGTTTGATGATGGCTCCTATTTTAGGCGCGAAAAAAGCAGGTTTCTCTTTTGCGGTTGATTTGGGTATTGGCATGCAGCTTACCAATATTGCTAGAGACGTAATGGAAGATGCACAGATGCAGCGGCGATATATTCCAGGTGATTGGGTGGAGGGTTTATCTGCTGAGCAAATTGCGAATAATGAATTAGCTGATAGGGTAGTCGTGCAGAAAGCCATTAAGTCGCTGCTGCAGCTCGCAGAAACATATTATCAAAGTGGTTTATCTGGCTTGTATTATTTGCCAACACGCAATCGACGAGCGATTGCAGTCGCTGCCTTTGTGTATCGTGATATCGGGCGGAAGCTTCTCAGTAATCAGTGCATTTATTGGCAGGGAAGGATGATAGTTCCTACTCCAAGGAAACTACAGTTAGCCAGTCAGGCTCTGTGGCAGTTAACTACCTCGAGACTTGCTCAAACCGATTGTTTGCACGCCAGTGAACTTCATTTGCACCTACCTTCAGAGACGCACAGCAAGTGACGCTGTCATCAACCAAACCAAGTGAGGTTGACTTAATTATTGTTGGAGCCGGTGCCGCTGGGTTATCACTGCTGCTCGCATTAGACGCGGCTAACTATTCAGGCAACGTCGTGGTGCTTGAACGTCAGCAGGGCCCTCAGAACGATAGAATATGGAGTTTTTGGCATGCCGCTGACGAACAAGGAGATAGCCTACCGGAATATATAAAGGCAATTCTAACGCATAAATGGCAAAGCTGGAGTCTATCGGTAGATGGAAAAGAGTATGTTATGCGCGATACTTTTTTTCAATATTGCTCTGTTAGATCAGAATCATTAAGCGCACTCGCGCTGGAGCGGATCAGCGCGAAAAAAAATTTCCACATCCGATTTAATTGTGAGGTTGCTGAAATCAAAGCCGAGGGCTCCTCTGCTATTGTTACCACACTGGAAGAGCCATTAGTTGCTAATCAAGTAGTAGATACCAGACCGCCGGCGCTGCAAAGCCTGCATGAAGGGCTAATTCAGTGCTTTTATGGCGAAGAAATTATGTGTGAAGCAGATATATTTGAGCCCTCTACAGTTAAATTAATGCAACAGCTTAAGCATTCAGACCTTGGCATTGAGTTTATTTACATATTACCTTTCAGTACCAAGCACGCGCTAGTTGAGTTTACCTGTTTTAGTTTATCTCCTGTCGCAGCCTCTGTTTTAAAGACACGCCTAGCGGCGGCTTTACATGAATTGGTTGAGCACACATCATATACCGTCAAGCGTAGCGAAAGTGCCGCCTTACCTATGTATCTAGTCAATCAAAATAGGCAACAACAGAAGACGCATATTATTTATGGCGGTATAGCTGGAGGCGCGTTGCGTGCGTCAACAGGATATAGCTTTATTGGCAGTCAAAATTGGGCGAAACAAAGCGCATATGATTTAGTCAAAAAAAATACTTTATCAGTAATTGTGCCAATTCCCGCAATCTATCAAATGATGGATAAACTGATGCTAAGTGTATTAAGAGATGATATGAAAGTCGGTGTCAGGATGTTTACACAACTTTTTAAGACCGTGCCTCCAGCCCGATTCGTCCGCTTTATGTCAGAGAAGGCTACCCTTATTGATTTTATGTATATTATTTGGGCAATGCCTAAACCCCCTTTTTTACGCGCTTTATATCGGCGCATAAGAGCTAAGATTAAAGGTGAGTAAATTACGCTCTACGCAAATTTATTTAGTCTCAATAGGACTATCTGCACTTGCTATGTTGTTTCATATTGAATTATCGCCTACCGCTGGCATAGCAGCAATAGCGGTTGCGGTTACTATTTTAGGCTTACCTCATGGGGCATTAGACTTTGCGGTCGCCAAGTCGCTAAATTATGTTACCTCGGGTCGGACTGCAATTGTATTTTTGCTTGTTTATACGGCAGTTGCTGCATTGTCTATTCTGTTTTGGATTGAGTTACCGGCTGGTGCATTATCGTTATTTCTGTGCATTTCTGTATTTCATTTTTCAGCCGATTGGCGTGCGACTATGCCGTCATACGCACGAATCTGTTTAGCTGCGATAGTGCTGAGCGGACCGTCAATTTTATATGCATCTATCGTGTTAAATCTCTTTACGGCATTGTTAGTAAGTAATGAAGTCGCCAACTGGATTATTCAAGCGATGCAATTGATCTTTGGCTTGGCTTGCATCGGGTTTATATACTTCGTAATTTCAGCTGCTAAAAATTATAATGCAAAAAGCGGCTGGCAAGTAATAGAATGGACAGGACTGATAATCAGTAGTTTATTACTCACGCCATTACTCCACTTTACGCTCTATTTCTGTGTACTACACTCTCCAAAACACTTACTCGATGTTAGTAAAATACTGAGGGTTAGCTTCGCAAAGGTTATTATTGTCAGCTTGCCCTTTGTAATACTTACTTTGCTTTTAGCTGGGGCACTTTTTAAGTTGATTGCAACAGAGGATATAGAGGTTGCATTACTACGCTGGACGTTTATCGGCCTATTTGGTTTGACCATGTCCCATATGCTGTTAATTCACCTCTGGCACCGGTCCAAGTAGCGCTTTTGAGGTATTCATATTAGCGCGTGTAAATGAAAATACTTGTGCAAACCATGCGGTAAAAACTTCTGGATTATTACTTATCTGGTTTACAATTTCGGATTCTTTCCACCAACGTGTTTCCATTACTTCATCGGGATTGTTATGCCATTGCAAAGTAGTAACTTCAGCTACCAATATGTGGTCAAATTCGTGTTCAATTAGATTATTAGCAAGATGATGTTTGTAACGTATTTGGCCAACCTTCACTAGGTCTAGCGAAGCTTTTACGCCAAGCTCTTCACTAACGCGACGCATTGCAGCGTTCTTAATTTTTTCATTAGGTAGTGGATGCGAGCAGCAGGTATTAGCCCATAGACCACCGCTATGATACTTGTTCAAAGCTCTACGTTGCAAAAGGTACTCTACGCCTTTATTTCGGCGACGGACAACCATCACAGAAAAAGCTAAATGCAAATCACCGCGAATGTGCGCGGTCATTTTGTCTGCGTATCCGGTAATGTTGCCGTCGACATCGACTAATGGAACTAGAATGGCGTTATCATTTTTCTTCATGTAATTAAAACAACAATCTGCATAAAAAGGATCAATAACGTGTTGTCGTAAAAGGATGAGATGACAGTAGCATTCTTAATTAAATTTACTAGCGTGTATAAGGTTTATTAAAATAATATCTTTGAGCTTAATCACAGCTCCATTCTTTCAATAAATTAAGTTGTTCGCGCATCTCGACACTTTCAGCGACACTAGCTAAAGGTAAACTAAGTGCCATAGCTATAGTTGCTTTCACTAGGTTATAGTCTTCATCATATTCCTGAACAGAACTAGTACCAGCAGCGTCGAATAATTGATGAATAGCCTCAATTTTGTATTTATTCTTGTTATTCGTTCTATTTATCAGATCTTTTTTATAGATCAAGCAATCGTTGAGAACATAGAATAAATCAGAAACTTTAAAGACCCGATAGATTGATTCATCTATGATGGTATAAATTCAATCACACTATTTTGATTTAGGTTGTTCATGACTATCCCATTTTCACTATTAGATCTTGCTCCGATTGCCGAGGGCGCTAGCCTTGCCGATGCGCTTGAGAATTCACGCCGACTAGCGGTGCAAGCGGAAAAAAGTGGTTATCATCGGATTTGGCTAGCTGAACATCATGGCATGCATGGCGTAGCAAGTTCAGCTACAGCTGTTGTGCTCGGGCATATTGCGGCGGCCACAACGAGTATTAGAATTGGTTCAGGTGGTGTTATGTTACCTAATCATTCGCCATTAGTGATAGCGGAGCAATTTGGTACTTTAGCAACCCTATTCCCAGATAGAGTTGATTTGGGACTGGGCCGTGCTCCAGGAACGGATATGGCGACTGCCCATGCATTAAGGCGCAACCTCAACTCTGATGTGGATAACTACCCTGAAGATATTCGGGAATTACAGCACTATTTAGGCGCACCGCAAGAGGGACAAAGAGTCATTGCCATTCCGGGCGCTAATACGCATATTCCGCTGTGGTTACTGGGTTCCAGTTTATACAGTGCGCAACTTGCTGCTAAGTTTGGTTTGCCTTATTCTTTTGCTTCTCACTTCGCACCCGATCAATTATTTGACGCGATGAGCATCTATCGGTCAACGTTTCAAGCATCTACTCAATGTCAAAAACCTTATATGATGGCCGGTGTGATGGCAGTCGTCGCAGATACAGATGAAGAAGCCAAGTATTTGTTTACCTCGGTACAACAGCAATTTATGAACATGCGCCGAGGTGTTAATCGTCCTTTCGCCAAGCCCATAGATGATTTATCTCAAATTTGTACTGATGCCGACCAAGCTATGTTATCGCATCTATTGCGCTATGCATTGGTTGGTTCGCCGCAGACAGTTGCAGACAAACTAAACCAGTTTATCGAAGCTACTGAGGTAGATGAGTTAATTGTGTCAATGCCTATACATGATATTAATGCACGTTTAAAAAGTGTCCGAATGCTAGCGCAAACAGGATTAATAAATAGATAAGCAGTATCAATAGCATTAGCAAATCTAACTGTTTAACGTCTGCACTTCCAATTCAAGTTCGAACTTGATTTCAGATAAAATATCGTTGTCTTTTTGTAAATCTTGCGCTTCGATATAATTTAATTCCGATACCTGGCGCAGACATTCAATCGTATCATTAATACTGTTACTGGCTTGCTCTTGGAGAGCCATCGCTTGTGATACTTGCTGATTCAGTTCGGTAATATGACGCACTGAGGCGTCCACGGTGCGTAAAATACTATCAGCTTGCTGCACCTTTTGCTCACTGAGTTGTACGTTTTGGCTGCCAACTCGAATGGCCTCAACTGCGTGCAGAGCGCCATGTTGCAACTTGGCAATGATGGTTTGAATTTCTTCAGTAGACTTCTGCGTTCTTGATGCTAAAGTTCTAACTTCATCGGCCACCACAGCAAATCCTCTTCCCTGTTCACCCGCTCTTGCCGCTTCAATTGCTGCATTTAAAGCGAGCAAATTAGTCTGCCCAGCAATGCTATTGATGACATCAACAACACTTCCAACATTCTTAGCGTCATCGTGAAGATGCTCAATAACATCTGCTGTATCTTGAATTTGTTTTGATGAAGTGCGTATTGTCGTTATTGTTTCCTGCATCACTTTTTGACTCGATATTGCTGACTCTTTCGCTTCAACTGCAAGTTTGGTGGCTTGATTAATATCATTCGTTGCTTGCGCAGCCATTAGCGTCATTTGTGCAGTGGCAGCGGATACGTCCATGGTTTGTGCATTTTGCTGCTGGGAACTTATTACTAACTTATTAGCACCTTCGGTAATTCCATTGCTTACTAGCGCGAGTTTATCTTGAATTAGCTGTAAGTGCTTACATACATTACGCAGTTTGTTACTCAATACTTGGATTGCCATCGACATCTCACCAATTTCATCCCCTCGATTAGTCAGCAGTGCGCTATTAAAATCACCTTGGCTAACCGCTTTTAACTGCCGAATGAGTGTAACAATTGGTTTAATAACGTTTTTGTTCATATAAAGGTTCGCGAAGGTGATACTCGTAATAACCGCCATAAATATTGCCAATATAGTCAACCATTGTGTTTGATTAGCTTGCGATTCAAGCGTTTCATTTTTGTCGTTGAGTTGCTTTTGAATTTGTGCAACTAAGGTTTCCAAAGCTTTACCAGGAGCTCTGTCGATTCCCCTTACAGATGCATCACCTTTTTTATGGTCGAAGCTAGTATTGATGTATGCCTGCTTCCCTGATTTATATTTTGTCAATAGCGACGCGTGTATTTGCCTAAACTCTCTTACCTGAATCTCAATTGAGGATGTTAGCTTTAGTGACAAAATGTCAGTAGCCAATTGCTGCACTAGATTGTGCTGCTGGACGAATTTTTCCCAATATTTTTCTCTATCTTCCGTTTGGTGACCACGAAGTAATACATTTTTCCATTCTTGGACTTGCGTTTTAAACTGCAAGTTAAGAGCACCAATGTGTGCAACTGCATTATTTTCTACTGTAATGAGTTGTTGATATTTGTCTATTTGGGCCGAAATCATCATATTGGAGATAACCGCAATAATCCCAATCATCAGCAGCGTCGCAGTGATGAGTGCTAGTATTTTGGCTTTCAATGTCTTAGATGCAGATGTATTGGCATTTGTCATAAGTAATTATACTGAAGGGCCCATGAAGTTAATGCAGCTTCAACGCTATAACAAAGAACTTACTCGTCGGTTTTCTTTGTTGATATTGATGAGTTCATTAATAGCTTTAAAGATATTTAAGAACAGCATACTCTTAATTTATGACAGTTTTATTTAAACGGGAGTCAAAAGTCTTGCTGCGGCATTAAAAGCTTATGGTATGACTCATAGCACCGCGTTATGGGTCATTCTCTTATAATTTCAATATTGGTGCTA
>JBLIKA010000106.1:0-11478 GCA_047637355.1 Glaciecola sp.
TGCAAAACCTTAATAAACTCGCACAACTTTGAAACCAAGCTCTAAATCTTTAACTAGGAAAATGCACACTTTTTACGTATCTTCTCATCATAAAATTTTAATATTGAGATACAAATGCATTGTTACTGTTGCAGCAATCTTTTATTTTCAGACTGTTGCGAACCGATAATAAAAAATACCAACGCTGCAAATCCAGAGCAATTAATGCGTTCACGATTTAGTGCATATACCATCAATAACTATGCGTACGTGTTAGCAACTTATGCCCCTGCTCAAAGACAGCAATTAAGCGCAAAGATATTAAGTGACGCCGCGGATAACATAAGATGGCGTAAACTCGATGTGCTGGCATCAACAGCAACAGAAGAAATTGGAAGCGTTGAATTTATCGCTAACTATACTGTGGGCAATCAATATTTTGCGATGCATGAACTTTCAAGCTTTATAAAACAAGACAATAAATGGTATTACACGACAGGCGTTATGCAAGATAAATCAGGGAAAGTGACGCCTAATCGAAACGATCATTGCCCATGTGGCAGCGGTAAAAAATATAAAAAGTGTTGCCTAGCTTAATAAATCTAGCTTTCGACAGATTTAAACTTGCCGCATTGTAAAAATACGATAACTTGTTTAATAACCGCTGGGTTGCGCATCATAAAAGTGTGTGTCACTGGCAAAGTGATGTGATCTGTCATTCCAGCTAATTTGGAACTTTCAACTGATACTTTGCCGTCATTGGGCATTGGTAGCATGGTTGATAACACCAGATTGACACTGCGAGAGCCTGCAATAATACCCAATTCGAAGTCAGCAGGACCTAATTGATTAGGTAGTGCATTCTTTTTCGCAGAGAGCTGTAATCCAGCCGGACCATTAACTGCTTTAAATCCAGGTAAGTTTTGCAGGAGGTCAACTATTTCACTGCCCGAATTGGGAGGTCCCATCATTACAACTCGACCCAGGCGAGGCATTTTGTGCCTGCGCAGAAACTGCCTGACCAAGATCCCTCCCATCGAATGCGTTACGAAATGAATTTTGTTATGCGGGCCAACTTCATCAATGGCGTTGCCAATACTCAATTCTGCAAGAGATTCTATATCATGCTTAGTTGAAGGATAATCGACGTTTACAACCTTATATCCTTGTTCTGTCAATGCACTTTCAAGCTTGTTCATTGAAGAAGCGTTGCGAGCCAAACCATGCAGGAGAATTACAGCTTCGTCGTTAAGTGTCATTTTATAGAAACACTATAATGCAAATAAAAGCGAGCATTACTGAAACCAATATTGAGAGCGCTAGCGTTAAAGACTTGAAGTAATTCAGGCACTCTTTTTTTAAGCATCTTTAGCTTCCTTGCAAAAAATTCGAATTATTGGCCAGATGGCTATGTAATATTTAGTGGAGCAAAGCTTTTGATCAACTCATCCACTGCTTTCATTTGCGATAAATACCCCTCTAACTTATCCAAAGGCAGTGCGCATGGACCATCACATTTAGCTTCATCTGGATTAGGATGGGATTCAATAAATAAACCAGCAATACCTAATGCCATTCCACTGCGTGCAAGTTCTGCCGCTTGTTGTCTGCGTCCGCCAGCAGAATCGCTGCGTCCACCAGGTTGTTGGAGTGCATGAGTGGCATCAAAAATAACAGGAGCCATTGTTTTCATTTCATCCATACCCAGCATATCAACGATTAAATTGTTATAGCCATAACAAGAACCTCGCTCACACAATAGGATTTTTTTATTTCCTGCTTCCTCAAATTTTTTGATTATATGGCGCATTTCATGAGCTGCTAGAAATTGTGGCTTCTTCACATTAATAACGGCGTTAGTTTTTGCCATAGCAACAACCAAGTCGGTTTGACGAGCTAAAAAGGCGGGTAATTGAATGACGTCGGCCACTTCAGCAACAGGCGCTGCTTGAAAAGATTCATGAACATCTGTAATGATAGGCACTTGAAATTGAGTTTTAATTTCTTCAAATATTTTTAGACCTTCTTCCAAACCAGGACCACGATAAGAATTAACCGAACTTCTGTTTGCCTTATCAAAAGATGCCTTGAAGACGTATGGAATTCCTAGTTTAGTCGTAACTTCTTTATATTTTTCAGCAATTTGCATTGCTAGATCTCGCGACTCCAGGACATTCATGCCACCAAAAAGAACAAATGGTGCATTATTGTCAACGGTTAAGTCTTTTACTTTAACTTGTTTAATCACAACAAAAAAATCCTATGGTCATTGAGCTTATTTGCAGAATATGTGCGCTAAGCTTCTAAATCCAAACTATCTAAAAAGGTTCGAAAATACGAGAGTAAAACACCTAAGCCAAAAATGAGAATGGCTGTTTAGTAAATGCCACCGTTGCCGTTAGCAACAGCCAAATAACGGCACAAATGAAACCGATCATACGCGACCTATTGGTTTTCGCCCATTTTAACGCAAATAAACCCGACACAATATATAATATGAGGCCGATGACCTTGCTCGCCACCCAACCATCAACTTGTACCATGCTAGAAAGCGTTAATAGCCAAATCGCCGTTCCTATCAATACAGTGTCAACAACATGTGGGGTTATCTTGAGCCATTTTTTTTGTAATATGTTGCTATTTTTTAGTGTCAGTGCAAAACGGAATGAGAAAATGGCTAAGCTAATTACCACTGCGGTAACGTGAAGATGCATTACTATTTGATACATATTATCTTCCTTTCTTATAATTATTCGTTTATAGATAATGTTGTTATTATTATGTAGCCAACGATTGTCTGACTATTGCCTATGTTTACGACTTAACTATTAGTGACATTTCAGGTAATTAGTACCCGATTTATTTAGGAGTTCATTATCAAAGCGCTTTATATGCAAGCCTTGCATATAAACTTTTATAGTTGCTCTCGGTCACCGCTAGTTATGCTCGCCAACGACCTAATGTCGCCCTATCCAACCCATTCAAATCCTGTTTTGTTGTCACTTCCTGATAACCCCGTTGCAGCAGGAGTTGTTGAATAATATTGGCTTGCTGATGTCCGTGCTCCAGCAACAAATAGCCACCCGGTTTTAAATATTTAGTGCCTTTGGAAATAATATGCCTGATATCGTCTAAGCCGTCTATGCCAGAAGTTAACGCACTGCTAGGTTCAAACCGAACATCACCCTGGTTGAGCCATAGTGAATTTAATTCGACATAAGGGGGATTAGAAACAATTAAATCGAAGGCTTGCATTGCCGTAATCGCTGAAAACCAGTTGCTCAACACAAACTCTACATTCAAGCTATTGAGGCTCGCGTTTGCCTGCGCAAGTTCAATTATTTCTTCTCTAAAATCACATCCAGAGACAATCCAGTGCGAACGTTCCGATTTAATTGCGAGGGCAATAGCACCTGTACCGGTGCCCAAGTCGAGCACAGTCGCATTCTTCGATAGTGGCAATGCTATAGCCGTTTCAACCACAATTTCAGAATCGGCTCTTGGAATTAAGGTGTGTTCTGAAACACCTAAATTAAGAGTCCAAAAGGGCTGATATCCAACTATATAAGCTACTGGATATCCATATATACGTTTGCTAAGTGTACTTATTAGTTTCTTTTTACCATCTTCACAAAGCACTTCATCACTCTGGGTTATCAACTGTATCGAGGTTTTTTCGAATGCGTATTCAACAAATATCTTAGCCTCTATCGCAGGCTCATTAAAAGTGAGATTGTCCTGATGTTCAGTTAGCACTTCTCGACTCGCAGACAAGGCATCGGTAATAGTCTGACATAAATTAATACGCACACTGAGCTCACTAACTTTTGTTTCGCTAGCACCATCAATTTTTAACCTATTGCGAGTCGATGCCACTTTTTACTCAATACTCTTCAGACAATGAAGCGAGCATATCTGCTTGGTGTTCTTGGCGGATAGGTTCCATTAATGCGCCTAAATCACCCGCAATAATATCATCTAATTTATATAACGTTAGATTGATACGGTGGTCGGTTACACGTCCTTGAGGAAAGTTGTAAGTGCGAATGCGCTCTGAGCGATCGCCACTACCTACTAAGCTTTTTCTCGTACTGGCCTCTTCTGCATTGCGCTTATCTTCTTCCATTTGATTTAGACGCGCTTGCAGCACTGACATCGCTCGTGCTCTATTTTTATGCTGCGAACGTTCATCCTGACATTCAACAACTACCCCAGTAGGTAAATGCGTGAGTCGAATTGCTGAATCAGTTTTGTTAACGTGCTGACCACCTGCTCCCGATGCTCTGTAAGTATCTACTCGGAGATCACCAGCGTTAATCTCAATAGCTTCTGATTCTGGAATTTCAGGCAAAACAGCTACGGTGCATGCCGACGTATGAATACGTCCTTGAGACTCCGTTTCTGGTACTCGTTGAACGCGATGGCCCCCTGATTCAAATTTCAATACACCATAAGCTCCGGCGCCACTGACGTTAACAATAATTTCTTTGTAACCACCATGATCACCGAGGTTCGAACTCATCAGCTCAAGTTTCCAGCCTTTTGTTTCTGCGTAACGGCTATACATACGAAATAAATCGCCTGCAAATATTGCGGCTTCATCGCCGCCAGCGCCTGCACGGATCTCTAAGAAACAACTATTGTCATCTTTAGGGTCTTTGGGCAGCAACAAAATTTGCAGACTCATTTCTAGTTCTTCAACGCGTGCTTTGCTATCTTTTAATTCTTCTTGCGCCATTTCTTTTATTTCAGGATCACTTTCCTGGAGCATCTCAAGCGCAGATTCAACATCTTTCTGAGCTGCTTGATAACTGCCGAACTGATTCACTACAGCTTCTAGTTGTGAATACTCCTTGCTTAAATTGCGGAATTTATCTTGGTTACCAATCACACTAGGATCGCCCAACAGCGCTTGAACTTCCTCAAAACGCTCTACCAACGATTCTAATTTATGGACTACGGACTGTTTCATTCTTTTCCTGTTTCTCTTTTAACTGACCCTTCTAATCCTAGCGCTTTTACTAAAAAGTTTAGATTATCATCGTCGGGCAGCTTGCTTGCTTGTTGCAAAGCTTTTGTTGGGCCGTGTAACATAGCTTGGGTTAACTTGAAGGCCAATTCTTTCATGACCTCGTCTGGCGCAATGCCATCATCAATCTGCTTTAATGCTCTTTGCAGCGCATCATCACGGGTTTGTTCCGCTTTTTCACGATAGTTTTTTATTAAATCAACGTTTTGGTAATGCTGTTGCCAGTCCCCATAAATATTCACCATTTTGCCAATCATGTGCTCAGCTTGCTGCGCTGCGACTTCGCGATTTGCTACGTTTTGTTCAACAATATTCTGTAGGTCATCTACGGTGTACAAATAAGCGTCATCTAACTCACCGACTTCATGTTCAATATCTCGGGGTACCGCCAAATCAATCAGCAACATGGGTTTGTGTTTTCTTGCTTTAAGCGCAGTGGCTACTGTGCCTCGGCCAATAAGCGGCAATGAACTCGCCGTAGAGCTAATCACAATATCAGCTTGCGCTAAATGCTCGGGTATTTGACTAATTGTAATTGCGGTCCCTTTTAAACTTTCTGCGAGTTTACTCGCTCTTGAAAGCGTCCTATTCGCAACCGTAATAGACTTTGTTTCGGCATCAACTAGATGCTTTGCAACCAACTCAATGGTTTCACCCGCTCCGATTAACAATACATTGCTATGTGTTAACTTTGAAAATATTTGTTTTGCTAACTGCACTGCAGCGAACGCAACAGAAACCGCATTAGCACCAATTTCAGTGTCGGTACGCACTTTCTTTGCGACAGAAAAGGTAGATTGAAATAGCTTTTCAAACTCGGCGCCTATTTTACCCGCGTTTTTAGATTCAGTATATGCTTGCTTCACTTGACCTAAAATTTGTGGCTCACCTATAATTAACGAATCCAATCCGCAGGCAACTCGCATCAGATGACTGATTGCATCATCTCCCTGCTTTAAATAACTATGTTGATGAATAATCTCGGAATCGGTTTGATGAAAATCAGCAAGCCATTGACATAACTTGTGCCCATCGTCAGGCTGGTTAGCTTCTATATACACTTCAGTTCTATTACAAGTAGACAAAATGACGACCTGCTTAGCACCTGTATATTGAGGACAAGATTGTAAAGCATGCGCAAGTTTATCCGGCGAAAAAGCGACTTTTTCCCGCAAATTTACTGGTGCAGACTTGTGATTAATCCCGAGCGCAATGATGGTCATTTAGAAAAGGTATTATTGCCATGTAATGATTGTTAGCCGCATTGTACGAAAAAGCGTATATGATTGAAAGAAATTGAGATTAAAGAATTAATTGTGAAACGCCCATAAGCATCCAATTTTGTTCTATTGTAGGATGATTCTATTACATTAGCTGGCGTTTTACACCAGTAATTCTTGGTATCAGCGATAAAGCTTAATTGGGAATAAAGCGCATTAATTAAGCAATTTATGTGTGTATTTTTTAACTTTATAATTTAGCCACTTAGCTAATTTAATTTGAGTAGTAAAAATGCTAATCTTTTACCGTGTTAATTTACCAAAGGTATTTTTGTGCTTGCCTCTTCATCATACAAACTCGCTGGTGTTTGCCTTCTTATTTTGCTAATTAGCGGCTGTAAGAACATGAACACTCTGAATAATCGTAAAACAATCGATATATCGCCAGAGTACATACAATTGCCTAATCAAGAAAAGCTAACATTGATGAGTCATTGGGAACTCACTGGTAAAATTGCGATTATTACTCCGAACGAGCGTAAAAGTGCATACTTAAATTGGCAACAAGCAAACCAAGTCGTCGATTTTCGCCTAACCAATTTAATTGGTGTATCGCTACTTAATCTGACATACGACGGTGAAACGGCTCAGCTAGAAACTGATGGTAAAGAGTACCAAGATCAGTCGACAGAAGCCCTAGTATATCGAACTACAGGTTGGATACTTCCGCTTGATAATTTGCCGCAGTGGATTAAAGGTTCGGTAAATGCACAAGATCAAGTGATGCTGAACGACCAAGGTCTTCCCTATATTATTCAACCGATTTGTGCCACTTGCACGGGTTGGGAAATTACCTACAGTCAATATGAATATGTGCACGGTATTTGGCTTCCATTTTTAGTTGAAGTTAACAATCCAATAAAGCAAACCCGATTAAAATTTAAGGTCAGTCAGTGGCAGAGAAAATAACTTGGTACCCCAGTCCTGCAAAACTTAATTTGTTTCTGCACATTACTGGTCGCTATGAAAATGGGTATCACAAACTGCAGAGTCTTTTTCAATTGCTAGACAAAGGCGATGATATTGGTTTCGAGGTCAATACTAAAAATGAGGTTAAAATAGCAGAGCAATTGCCTGGCGTGCCTGAACATGAAAACCTTGTTTATCGCGCGGCTATTGCATTGAAAGCCTATGCTCATCAAGCAACCGGTTGTACACTTCATATCAACAAATGTTTACCCATGGGCGGCGGGATTGGTGGCGGATCTTCAAATGCTGCGACCGTTTTAGTGGTCTTAAATAAATTATGGCACTGTAATCTTGATATTGAATCTTTAGCCAATATTGGCTTAAGTCTTGGTGCTGACGTACCTATTTTTGTACATGGAAACACTGCATTTGCTGAGGGCGTTGGAGAAATATTATTACCAACGATTACTCCTGAAAAGTGGTATTTGGTGGCTACACCCAATGTGTCTATATCGACTAAAGCAATATTTACTTCTGTCGATTTACCTCGAAACACACCTATCATCGACTTTAAAACATACCGTTTTGAAAAAACCCACAACGATTGTCAAACTTTAGTCGAGAAAATGCATAAGGATGTTGCAAATTTATTACAGTGGTTGTTACACTATGGTCCGTCTAGGATGACTGGAACAGGTGCGAGTGTGTTTGCCGTTTTCGATGCGAAAGAAAACGCAGACAAGGTTCTCCATTTGCTGCCCGATTGTTATGCTGGTTTTGTTGCTAAAGGCGTTAACCGTTCAGGTTTACATATCGCCCTCGGTCTCTAAAATAGCGAACACCCAGTTCCTGACAAGTTTAATATTATTGGGGTATAGCCAAGTTGGTAAGGCAGCGGGTTTTGATCCCGCGATCGTAGGTTCAAGTCCTGCTACCCCAGCCACCACCTAAACAACGCACTGAGGATTATCTTGTGCCTGATATGAAGCTTTTTGCAGGAAATGCTGTACCTGAACTCGCCCAGAAAGTCGCCGAACGTTTATACACTAAATTAGGAAATGCCAGTGTTGGTCGTTTTAGTGATGGTGAAATTTGTGTAGAAATTCATGAAAACGTGCGTGGTTCTGACGTTTTTATTATTCAATCTACTTGCGCGCCAACCAATGATAACTTAATGGAATTAATCGTAATGATTGATGCATTCCGTCGCGCTTCTGCCGGCCGAATAACTGCCGTTATTCCTTACTTTGGTTATGCACGTCAAGACAGACGAGTCCGTTCAGCGAGAGTTCCCATTACGGCGAAAGTTGTTGCCGACTTCCTATCGAATGTAGGCGTAGACCGCGTTTTAACCGTTGATTTACACGCTGAACAAATTCAAGGTTTCTTCGATGTCCCGGTAGACAATGCCTTTGGTACGCCAATATTACTCGATGATATGTTCCAACGTGATTTTGTTCGACCCATTGTTGTTTCACCAGATATTGGCGGTGTAGTAAGGGCGAGGGCAACTGCAAAACTGTTAAATGATGTAGACTTAGCTATTATTGATAAGCGTCGCCCTAAAGCGAACGTTGCTCAGGTAATGAACATCATTGGTGATGTCAGAGGCAGAGATTGTATTATTGTCGATGACATGATTGATACTGGTGGGACCTTAGCGAAGGCTGCTGAAGCACTCAAAGAACATGGTGCTGCTCGCGTATTTGCATATGCGACACATGCCATATTTTCAGGCAATGCAGCAGAAAATCTAAGAGATTCAGTTATTGATGAAATTATCATTACGGACAGTATACCGCTTCGTGCTGAAATAAGAGCCTTAAAGAAAGTTAAACAATTGTCGCTTTCAGAGATGTTGGCAGAAACGATTCGCCGTATTAGTAACGAAGAATCGATATCAGCGATGTTTGAGTACTAAACAGTAAAACACCTCTAAAAGCCGTGTATCCTAGACGATTCACGGCTTTTTTGTATTTAAAACAACATAAAAAACTTAATTACATCAGTAATTATGTAAGTGTATGCTACCAACGTAATATGAATAATAGCAGGCTAACCTGACGCGTTAATTACGCAGCGTTAGCATTACTTTTTAAAGGAGAATCAACATGTCTTTATCCAAGGTTTCTATCACCAGCATATTACTGTTAAGTACCGCACTATCAGGCTGCTCATCCGAACATGTAGATAAAGAAGAATCTATGAATTCTTCTGCAGATAAATTAAGCGAAACTAGTCAGCAAGAATCAACGGCTAATATAAATGCGACAGCAGATCTAAAATTAAGTGATGATATGCAAAAAGTATCCCCAGACACTCCCGAACTATTGGTATTACAAGGCCAAATTTTATTCCAACAAATGGAAGGTGGATTTTTTGGTTTTATTGATGAGAGCGGCAATAAATACACACCTATTGGAATGGACAAAGACAACTTACGCCATGGTTTAGTTATACAATTAACAGGTAAACTATTGCCTAATATGATAACAACAACCCAATTTGGCCAAGTCATCAAGGTTGAAAGCGTCGTGATTATAGATGAATCGAAAGCGCAGGAACCAGGCCGACCCAACTTACGTGACAAAGATTTGTAGAACAAAACGCCCATCACCAGCAAAGCTAATCCCTTTGCTGGTGATTTAGAGGACAGAACACAATTTTACATTGTTTGTTAATATCCACAGTGATAGAATGCGCCGCCCGTTTTAGTACGGGCTTTTGTTTTTTACTGTTTTCGTCATCTCGACTTTTACTATTGAAAATCCGATGATAACGAGAAGTTAAAACGCAACAAAAAAACGTACTCGATTTGGTCGCAAAATCGAGCTTATTAACTTTACATATTTGGAGACATAACATGTCTAGCGCAATTTTTAAATTGGATGCAACTGTCCGAACTGACCTAGGGAAAGGTGCGAGCCGCCGCCTTCGTCTTCAGGATAAAGTGCCTGCAATCGTATACGGTGGTGATGAAGCACCAATATCTATTACACTTGAACACAACAAAGTGAACCAAGCTCAAGACTTTGAAGCTTTTTACTCGCACGTGTTGACTATCAACATTGAAGGCAAAAAAGTAGAAGTGCTTGTGAAAGATATGCAACGTCACCCGTTCAAGCCAAAAGTAACTCACATCGATTTTCAACGTGTAATTGCTGGTCAGACTTTGACTACTAACGTACCTATTCACTTCATTAACGCAGCAGAATCTGACGCAATTAAGATGAATGGCGGTCACGCTGAGCATCACATGAACGACATCGAAGTTTCATGTATGCCTAAAGATTTACCTGAATATATTGAAATTGATTTGCTAAACATTGAAATAGGGCAAACGATTCACTTATCAGACGTTAAATTCCCTAAAGGTGTTGAGTCCGTTGAGTTAGGTAAAGGCGAAGAGCATGATTTAGCAGTTGTTACTGTTAAAACGGCTAAAGGCCCAAGTGTTGAAGAAACATCTGAAGGTGAAGACGACGCAACTGAGGCATAATCAGTTTGTCTGACATTCGTCTAGTCGTGGGCTTGGGTAATCCAGGCCCCGAATATCAGAGTACTCGCCACAATGCGGGTGCTATGTTTGTTGAAAGTTTAGCTTCAAAATTTAATTGCCCTTTAAAATTTGAAAGTAAGTTTTTTGGTTTTACCGGTCGTTTTACCCTGCATGGTCAGGACATCCGATTACTCATCCCTACTACCTTTATGAATAAGAGTGGCCAAGCAGTCGCTACATTAGCAAACTTCTACAAAATAGATTATACCGAGCTTTTAGTTGCGTTCGATGAACTCGATTTTGAGCCAGGAATTGCAAAATTCAAAATAGGCGGAAGTTCAACGCAAAATGGCATACGCGATATTGTTGCTAACTTAGCCAATCAACGAGAGTTTTTGCGATTGAGAATTGGTATCGGTCATCCGGGACACAAAGGCAAAGTTACTGGCCATGTTTTAGGCAAAGC
Source organism: Glaciecola sp. (assembly GCA_047637355.1). Lineage (GTDB taxonomy): Bacteria > Pseudomonadota > Gammaproteobacteria > Enterobacterales > Alteromonadaceae > Glaciecola. The sequence continues at coordinate 11,163 of JBLIKA010000106.1, forward strand.
CTCAAAGACTGAACAAGAAAAAATTGATGCCGCTATAGACGAAGCAATCCGTTGTACTGAGATATTGATCACAGAAGATTTAGTTAGTGCTACACAGCGATTGCATTCCTTTAAAGCGGATTAAATATTATTCGGTATTGCGCTTGGCGCAGTGCTTTTCAAGAAATAGATATTAAAGGACCACGAATATGGGTTTTAAATGCGGCATTGTTGGCCTACCAAACGTAGGTAAATCTACACTTTTTAATGCCTTGACGAAAGCAGGCATTGAAGCAGCGAACTTTCCGTTTTGTACTATTGAGCCCAATACTGGCGT
>JBLIKA010000107.1:0-11395 GCA_047637355.1 Glaciecola sp.
CCTACTTAATGTAGGTCTCATTTACGATAATAGTCTTTGGTGACAAAACTACATGAAAGCACAACTCCCATTATTACAAGGCGAGACAGCATTACCCAGCGCACCAAAAGTGTTGTTGGATGATGGAACCAACTGTATTCCGCAACATTATTTGTCTTATCATCACACGAAAGAGTCTATAGAGAATATCGTAGCGGAAATAAGCTATGACCCAAGCTATCTGTTATTTGTTGACGAAGACAATGGTGGCATATTCATCCAAGTCGGAATTATTGGCATCGACAATTATATGAGTCCGCAATCACAAGATAATCAGAAAATTGTTTATGGTCGACGTTGGCGTGTTGAACCACAGCTTCCATCTTCAGAGATTATACAGACCGCATTTTTAGCCTTAATGAAGGCCAGAGAGCATGAAGTTCGAGAGTTAATCAAATATAACAATAATGAAAAAGCAACAACACCGTTTAGCTGCCACCATGACCTCCCATTAATGGCAATGTCAGGCAAAACAAACACCGATGACAATACTGGCCATATAAGCGAGCTCGCGCTGCAAAAGGTGATTACTAAGTTACGATACGACGGCGGTCACTTTGAGCTTCTCGAATTATTACCATTAAGTAGCGGACAACTCCTCGTTACTTTTCAGTTTAATCGTTGTGATGCTACTAATTTGCCTGAATTATTGGAGCTGTCTAGCTTTAATGTGATCATTGATGAACCAACTGAAAATGCTTTTCTATTCTCCTTGATGGACGCATTATTGCACCTGAGCAACCGCCATGTAGAAGAACATTTCACTTTCAAAACATTCGCCCGATTTTCAAGAAAAAATAGCATTAGCAGAATAAGTGAGTTGTCAGCTAGAACACGACATAAAGGTCTTACCGAGAATGACGTGAATTTTGCGTTAACGTTCAAGCAAAATAATTATGAAACTGATGAATCTAGGGTTCCAAGATTATCAGACTCTCCATTAGGCCAGAAACTAGCCTCACAAATGCTGAATTTCAACATTGGAACAGGGATATTACCAAGAAAAATTCTGTAATTTTGTTCATTACTTAGGTTTCTTGATTATTTTGTGTCCATCTAGTTATTTCATGCAAAAAAGGGGTTGACGACCTCACGTCAACTAAGCATAATACGCGCCACTCTGAAACGGACGATCACCGCTTTAGAGTGTTAGGTAGGCTACGTAGCTCAGCTGGTTAGAGCACATCACTCATAATGATGGGGTCGCAGGTTCGAGTCCCGCCGTAGCCACCAATTCACTTATTAGGAATAATAGGTGACTGAGATATGCGGGAGTGGTGGAATTGGTAGACACGCTGGATTTAGGTTCCAGTGCTTCACGGCGTGAGAGTTCAAGTCTCTCCTTCCGCACCAAAAACTGTTGGGGTATAGCCAAGTTGGTAAGGCAGCGGGTTTTGATCCCGCGATCGTAGGTTCAAGTCCTGCTACCCCAGCCATCTCAGTTTTTAAAACTCAAAAGTTTGAGTTGTAATTTAGAGCATCCTTGATTACTCTTGGGGTATAGCCAAGTTGGTAAGGCAACGGGTTTTGATCCCGTCATTCGTAGGTTCGAGTCCTGCTACCCCAGCCAAATTTAGAACGCCGGTTTATCCGGCGTTTTTTGCGTTTTAAAGGAACAGAATTTTGTTATTTAACTTAATTAATAAGATACAAAGCCCCACTGAAGAATCCGCAAACATTTTTTCGACCGTATTTAATCTTATGGGTCAATGGATAACTATCGCGGTCGACTTTATCAACATGGTTTTATGGGGTGATGGTCAAGTCCTCATTTATATGCTTTTGATAGCTGGCATCTGGTTCACTGTAAAACTCAAATTCATTCAATTACTCAACTTTAGACACATGTTTTCGCTGCTCAAAGGCAGCAGTAAAAGTGACGCTGCTGGTATAAGTTCATTTCAAGCATTGTGCACTAGTCTTTCAGCTAGGGTTGGTACCGGTAATTTAGCCGGAGTAGCTGTTGCCATTTCATTAGGTGGCGCAGGCGCCATATTTTGGATGTGGGTTATTGCATTACTCGGTATGGCAACCGGATACGCTGAAAGCGTATTAGGCCAAGTGTATAAAATAAAAGACGAGAATGGGGAATATAGGGGTGGCCCAGCTTACTATATAAAACAGGGCTTAAATAATTCATGGTTCGCTATCTTATTCGCCCTTTGTTTATTTTTTGGTTACGGATTCGTGTTTTCAGCAGTTCAAGCAAATACTATTACTGACGCGCTCAGTAATAGCTACGGTATCGAAACCTTTCATTCAGGGCTGGTCATTATCGTCCTCGCTGGGTTAATCGTTATTGGCGGTTTACGGGCAATTGCGAGATTTGCCGAATGGATAGTCCCTTTTATGGGTATAGCGTACGTGATAGTCGCTTTAGTTATTACTATTATCAATATTCAATTATTGCCCGATGTTATTATTGACATCGTAAAGTCAGCGTTTGGATTGCAAGAAGCTGGTGCTGGCGCATTTGCGGCAGCCGTGAAAAACGGCATACAACGGGGGTTATATTCTAACGAGGCTGGTTCAGGCAGTGTGCCACACGCTGCAGCAAGTGCGTCGCCCCACCCTAATCATCCAGTATCGCAAGGTTATATTCAGATGCTTGGCGTTTTTATTGATACCATGATCCTATGTACTTGCACTGCATTTATCATCTTATTAGCTGGTCATGGTAATGATGTTGGCGAAATGGAGGGTATTCGCTTAACGCAAACTGCTATGGAAAGTCATTTAGGAGCGTATGGCGGAGATTTTGTTGCAGCAGCGATTAGTTTATTTGCATTTACCTCGGTAGTCGCAAATTACGCTTACGGAGAGAGTAATTTGCACGTATTTAAACTCGACAACAAGTTTGGCCGAACTTTCTATACTACCGGTTACCTTGGAATGATTTTATGGGGCTCAATGGCTGCAGTACCCAAAGTTTGGGCAATGGCTGATATGGCCCTAGGCCTTATGACAGTGGTAAACATCATCGCGATTGTTATGCTCACGCCAACCATTGTTGCGGTTACCAAAGATTATAATGAGAAACGCAAAAACCAACAAAAAATGGACTTTATTGAAGCTGATTGCAAAATACAGGGAAGTACAGAAGACCAAATTTGGAAATAGCAGACCGAGCCTATATTGACGCGCAATCACAGTAAATGATTGCGCCCTTATCCGGCAAAACTGCAGCAATCTTACATATACATAAAGAGTTGTATAAGAAGCAGAATTACAATGAGTGGTATCGCCCATTTCATAAATTTAGCTTGGGTTTCCGGGGATATCCTCACACTTGATTTCTCAAGCATAGGAATAATGACGATGAGTGCGATAAACAAAACCGCTAAAATGCCTAAAACTGCCATAAATACTTCCTTTTTATATACTTGAGCAACTAGTAGTTGCTTAAACTCTGTTTTCTCTCGGCCTTATATTTTTTTCATATAATAACCAAAGGCTTACTCGAGCCCCATCGCGTATTTGAGTACTTTATGCTTAATTGGTCCCGCCATATTAGCTACTTGAACGCCTAAGTTACGGAGCATTTTTAACACGCTTATGTCATTGCTAAAGGTTTGATAAAAAACGTCCATGGCACTCATCATGAGTAAGTTAGGCGTTCTTCTGGTCTTTTCGTAATTTATCAATGCCTGTTTGTTAACATCAGTAATGGGGTTATTCTTAATGGATTCAACCAAGGCGTCCACGTCTTTAAAGCCAAGGTTCACTCCCTGACCTGCCAATGGGTTTATTTGATGTGCTGCATCACCTATTAACACTACATTTTTTCGCCAATATGTATTAGCGTGCATTCGCCTCAATGGAAAACCTGTTTTATCTAAGATCTCAAAATCACCTAAAATAGAAGGAAATCGGGCAAGAACTTCCTTTTTAATAACATCGTTATTAGTGTTTCGGATATGTTGACTCATTGATGAGTCTGCGTACCAAACTAAGTTTGCATGGCCATCAAACAAGGGAAGGAAAGCAACTGGCCCTTGTGGTGTAAATTGTTGCCATGTTGCTGATTCAAACTTAGATGCCATTTTTACTAATAGTACATTAGCTTGCTGCTCATATTGCCAGCCCGTTACGCCAATATTAGCTTGTTGACGTAATTGTGAATTTCCGCCGTCTGCGCCAATCAGCATATTTGCTTGAATATGAATATCGTTATCTAGTTGCACACTCCCTTCAGTCACATTGATACTGATTGCTCTGCCATAAACCACATGGATGTTATCAGCATGTTCTTGTTCAATCGTGTCTATTAAAGCCAGTTGTAAAATACGGTTTTCGACAAAGTACCCTAAATAAGATTCGCCTATTTGTGACGCCTCAAAATGCAACGCTCTGGCACTGTTTTCCCACACCGAAAGGCGCTGGTATTGCTGGCATCGCATTGCTATTACCTTGTCCCATACATTATAACGTTTTAACAAGCGTTGAGTGAGGCGGTTTAAAGCTGAAACTCTCAAATCGGGTAAGTCCACTTTATTGAATGGTTTGGGTTTATGTGCTTCTATAACAGCTACTTTGTAGCCTAGTTTTGAAAGTCCTATCGCCATCGCACCACCAACCATACCGCCTCCAAAAATGCAGTAATCTGCGGTTATATCCATTCGGCCCTACTCTTTATGACATTATTTATGCTCATGCTTACTCACTATACAAGGTTCGACAAACGGCTGATCCATTGTCTTAACTATCGGTTGAGAACGAATCTATAGCTCTTGTATTAATTACGCTTCAATTAGCAAACAGTTCACGAACTTACACGCTATAATGCGCACTAAACATTAAATTGCACTATCTATTATACAAGTGATTACGTAAGTTGCTACGCAAGCTAACGGTAAAAATGGATTAGATCCTAAAACTAGTATACATCGTTCGTACTCTTATAAGCCAACTCAATAATATGATAAATAATGAAAAATAACGTGTTACTAGGTGCGGTTGCGCTGGTTGTTGCTGAAGCATTTTTTGCTGGAGTCGGCTCCATTGTAAAGCTGTTAAGCGAAGACTTGACCGAATCTCAGATGGTTTTTTTCCGTAATTTTTTTGCTTTATTATTTTTAGGTCCTTGGTGCTTAAAAAAAGGGGCTAAAGCGATACATACCCAGCGGATTGGCTTACATTTATTTCGCGCTGCAACCGGTCTTTCAGGTATGTATTGTTTTTTCTATGTACTTGCAAACATGCCATTTACGTCGGCTATCATGGCCTTAAAAATGGCGCCATTTTTTATCCCTGTAGTGGCCAAAGTATGGTTAAAAGAAAGTATTCAGTGGAAAACAGTGGTTGCCATCATGATTGGATCCGTTGGTGTCGCATTTATAATAAATCCACAACAAGGGATCCAACTTAATCTGTTATTTATTGTCATATTGTGTGCATTTTTAGTCGCTATTACCAAATGTACAATCAGAAAGTTAGCCGACACTGAACCTGCGGTCAGGATTGTTTTTTACTTTATTAGTGCTTCAACCTTATTTTCATTCCCATTAGTAATAATTGACTGGCAACCGATTAGTGATCACAATTTACTTTTATTGAGCATTATCGGTGCGTTAGCTGTTTGCGGCCAATTACTCATGACACAAGCATACCATTACGCCTCACCTGTAAAAATAGGACTACTCGGTTATTCAAGCGTATTTTTTGCCGCCATTATTGGTTATACGTTTTGGGACGAACCACTCACATTAGGTATGCTTTTTGGCGCTATTCTTCTAATTTGGGCTGCAAATGTAACGATTAGACAACGATGGTTTATTTAATCAAAATAAAATATAAACTACTGGGCGTTTGCACTAGCGTATATAGCTATTTCAGTCTAACATGGGAAGCAACACGCCTATATTCCAAGCGGAAAAATAGCCGATGCGGATAAGAGAAATTCTTACGCTCGGTGCTTATATACCTAATAAAAGACGAAATATCGCTATTATGAACAAAAAGTTATTTATCAAAACCTGGGGCTGCCAGATGAACGAGTATGATTCCCAGAAGATGGCAGAACTTCTTGATGCGACGCATGGCTATACGCTAGCAGAAGAAGCGGAAGATGCAGATGTTATACTGTTGAATACGTGTTCTATTCGCGAAAAGGCGCAGGAGAAGGTGTTCCACCAATTAGGCCGCTGGAAGAATTTAAAACAAGACAAGCCAGGTCTAATAATCGGTGTTGGCGGTTGTGTTGCTTCTCAAGAAGGTGCCGAAATTAGAAAACGTGCACCCTATGTCGATATTGTTTTTGGCCCACAAACATTGCATCGTTTGCCTGAAATGATTAAACAAATCCAAGGTGGTGACAAAGCGGTTGTTGATGTTAGCTTCCCTGAAATCGAAAAGTTTGACCGCTTGCCTGAACCACGCGCAGATGGTCCAACTGCCTTTGTATCAATTATGGAAGGGTGTTCAAAGTACTGCAGTTTTTGTGTCGTACCCTATACTCGTGGGGAAGAAGTCAATCGTCCCGTAGATGACGTATTGCTTGAAATAGCTCAACTTGCGGCACAAGGTGTGCGTGAAGTTAATTTGTTAGGTCAAAACGTAAATGCATTCAGAGGCCCGCATTATGACGGGAGTATTTGCCGTTTTGCTGAGTTACTCGAACTTGTCGCATCTATCGATGGCATCGACCGCATACGTTACACAACCTCCCACCCAGTTGAATTTACGGATGATATCGTAGAAGCCTATAAACACATTCCAGAATTAGTTAATCACCTGCACTTGCCAGTTCAAAGCGGATCTGATCGTATTCTCAATCAAATGAAACGTGGTCACACCGCCATCGAATATAAGTCTACTATTCGGAAATTGAAAAAAGTACGTCCTAATCTTTGTATGTCATCGGATTTTATTATTGGGTTCCCTGGTGAGACAGATGCTGATTTTGAAGCCACAATGGATTTAATTAGTGCCATTGATTATGACATGAGTTTTAGTTTCATTTATAGCTCCCGACCTGGTACTCCTGCGGCTGATATCGTTGACGATGTGAGTGATGCAACCAAGAAGCAGCGATTACAAATTTTACAACAACGTATCAATCAAAATGCGCTGCGCATTGCTCGCAATATGGTACAAACAACTCAACGCATTTTGGTTGAAGGTCCGTCGAAGAAAAATGTGATGGAATTAACCGGCAGAACAGAAAATAATCGAGTGGTTAATTTCGAAGGTTCGCCTGACATGATTGGTGAATTTGTAGACGTTGAAATTACAGAAGTTTACAGTAATTCACTACGTGGTAAAGTACTAATACGTGAAAAAGATATGGGATTACGCGTTGCTGTATCGCCACAAAGCATTATGGCTAAACAGCCGCAACCTGATAACGCGGGTGCGACTCAATTTATTCCTGCGTAATCTTTTGGTGTGACAGCAGGCAACCTACAAAGTTGGGTTATAAAACACAATGTGTCATTTCAGAATAAGCGGAAGTCTTAAATAAAGAGGTTATATTGAGCAAGTTAGTAAGTAACGAAATCGTATTACAGCCACAGGACAACAAACGTTTATCGAGTCTTTGCGGTCCATTAGACGACAACATCAAACAAATTGAACGTCGCTTAGGTGTGGAAATAACTTACCGCGCAAACGAGTTTAAGGTCTTAGGTGACTTGCAACAGGCGAATGGCGCTAGTGAACTGCTAAAGTTGTTATATATAGAAACTCAACCCGTCAAAGGCAGTGTTCCTAACTTAGAGCCTAATCAGGTACACTTAGCTATTCAAGAAGTAAAATGCTTGGAACGTGCTGAAGCCGGCGATTATGGTAAAGAAGTCCATATAAAAACCAAACGAGGGGTTATAAAACCGCGCAATCCAAATCAGTCAAAGTATGTGTCTAACATACTTACTCACGACATTACTTTTGGTATCGGCCCTGCGGGAACCGGTAAAACTTATCTAGCTGTCGCTTGTGCAGTCGATGCACTTGAGCGTCAGGATGTTAGACGTATTTTGTTAACCCGCCCTGCTGTAGAGGCAGGTGAGAAGCTAGGCTTCCTTCCCGGCGATTTATCACAAAAAGTTGACCCTTATTTACGCCCTTTGTACGATGCACTTTTTGAAATGTTAGGCTTTGAAAAAGTTGAAAAACTCATTGAGCGTAACGTAATTGAGGTTGCACCATTAGCCTATATGCGCGGTCGCACATTGAATGATGCTTTTATCATTCTTGATGAAAGTCAAAATACGACTGTAGAACAAATGAAAATGTTCTTAACACGTATTGGTTTTAACTCTCAGGCGGTAATTACCGGTGATATTACGCAAATTGATTTACCCAGAGGGGCAAAATCAGGTCTGCGTCACGCCATAGAAGTATTAAATGACGTGAGCGATATTTCGTTTAATTTTTTCTCTGCACAAGATGTTGTCCGCCATCCTATTGTTGCCCGTATTGTTCAAGCTTATGAAGAGTACGAAGCAAACAAAGAAATTGAGTTGCAAGAAAAGAAACAACTTAGAGATGAGCAAATTCGTCATGCTAGTCAGCACGTTAATGAACAAAATTTAAATCAACCTTATAGAGGTAAACTGCCTAGTAATGACGATTCTCGTTGATTTACAAGACGTGGTTGAGCAGGATAAGCTCAGCAACGCTTTACCTACAGCAGAGCAAATTGAAAAATGGCTAAATGCGACTATTCATGAGTTACGAACACTTACGTCTGCGCAAAATACGGTTGAAATAGAGCATGATGTGAGCGCATCTCCAAATGCTGCAAGCAATAGCGACATTGAGGATATACAGCAACAGGCTTTTGAAGTTACCCTGCGCATCGTGGATACCATCGAATCCCGACAGCTCAATCTAGACTATCGAGCGAAAGATAAACCGACAAATGTGTTATCCTTTCCATTTGAGGCACCTGAGCATATTGATATGCCGTTTTTAGGTGACTTAGTTGTTTGTGCAGCGGTTGTTGAACAAGAAGCTAAAGAACAAAATAAGCAGATTATTGATCATTGGACCCATTTGTGTATTCATGGATTGTTGCATTTATTGGGTTATGACCATATACATGAAAATGAAGCGCAAGAAATGGAATGTATTGAAACCGCTATACTTGCCAAACTAAACATTGACGATCCTTACCAAGATCATCAAATATAAAGAACTAGGATATAAACAAAAATATCATGAGCGACGACAACCCCCACTCTACCAGCGGTTCCTCAAATAGAAGCTGGCTAAACCGCTTAGCCTATTCTTTTAAAGGGGAACCGAGAAGCAGAGAAGAGCTCTCTGAAGTTATTTCAGACGCTGAGCAGCGTGAACTAATTGATCCTCAAACCAAAGAGATGATTGAGGGTGTGATGACAGTTAGTGAAATTCGGGTCAGAGAAATTATGATCCCTCGAGCACAAATGGTCACTATCGATATTGAACAAAATGTTGAGCAGTTCCTGCCTATTATGCTCGATCATGCCCACTCCCGATATCCAGTTATTTCCGAAGACAAAGACCATATTGAAGGTATTCTGCTTGCTAAAGACTTGCTACCTTATGCATTTTTACCTGACAGAGCGTTTAAACTCAAAGAAGTGGTACGCGAAGCTATTATCGTACCTGAAAGTAAGCGCGTAGACGTTTTACTTAAAGAATTCCGTCAACAACGTTATCACATGGCTATTGTGGTCGATGAATATGGCGGTGTATCTGGTTTAGTGACTATTGAAGATATTCTGGAATTGATTGTTGGCGAAATCGAAGATGAATATGATGATGATATAAAGGAAACAGACGAGATCCGACCGCTAAATAAGCACACTTATTCAGTCAAGGCATTAACATCTGTCGAAGATTTTAATCGTTTCTTTGAAACCAGCTTAAATGAAGATGAATCCGATACCATTGGTGGCGTGGTATTACGTGCTTTTGGTCATATGCCAGATACCGATGATAAAGTTATTATAGAAAATATAGGATTTAAGGTCACTAACTCTGATAAGCGCCGCATTCTGCAATTAAAGATCACACTGCCAGATTCAGAGGACTAACTTCTGAATATTTGGTCAAAAGGAATTTTACTTTCTATTTTGGGGGCCTGCTTAACGTTTGCTTTTGCCCCATTTAATGATTGGTGGATTCCCTTTATTATTTTTCCCATATGGTTTGCCGTTCAAGCAAATTTAACTAAACACAGTTTTAAAACCGCCTGGTTTTTTAGTTTTGGGTATTTTGCAGCTGGTATCAGTTGGATCCATGTCAGTATTGCTGAACATGGGGGTCTCCCTTTAATTGTTTCCATTGGCATGATGGCAATACTTTGTGCCTACCTTGCTGTTTTTCCAGCTATCGCAATTTGGTTAACAAACCGCTTCGTTTCTAAACAGTTTTGGCCTTTCACGCTCCCTCTTGTTTGGTTAGCCTTAGAGTTTTCTCGCGCGCATTTCATGACTGGATTTCCCTGGCTATCGATTGGGTATAGTCAGCTCGAAGGTCCGCTCAGTGGCTGGATCCCCATTATCGGTGAGATTGGTGTTAGTGCGGTATTAATACTCATTACAGTTAATCTCGGGTTAACGCTCAGGCTGGTACAAGTCAACAAATCTTGGCGTATTAAGGGACTTCAGAGTATTATTGTGGGTTTCATCTTTTGTGTCTCCGGATTGGTATTAGATTCAATTAATTGGACAGAGCCTACTGGTGAAATGAAGCGCGTTAGTATGGTCCAAGGTAACATTGAGCAAACTATTCGATGGGTACCAGAGCAAGATAGCCCTACCATGCAGAAGTATTTGGATTTAAGCAGTGAGCATTGGAACGCTGATTTAATTATATGGCCAGAAGCGGCTATTCCTAAGCTTGAAATTGCTGCCACAGCGTTCCTTGAGTTCGTCGATGATAAAGCAGCAGAAACAAACACAGCGCTCATTACTGGTATCGTTGACGTTAACTATAATACAGAAAAAATCTATAATAATTTAATCAGCTTGGGTAATGATGAATTAAGTCAAAATACTATCCCTTATGCATACGGCCACAAGAATCGTTTTGCAAAGCATCATCTATTACCGATTGGCGAGTTCGTACCCTTTGAATCTATTTTAAGAACACTCGCCCCAATATTTGATTTACCAATGTCCTCTTTTACAAGGGGTAGTTATGTGCAAGCAAACTTATTGGCAAACGGAATCAAACTCGCACCAGCCATTTGTTTTGAAATTGCTTTTCCAAACCAAATAAGAGCGAACTTAAATGATGATACAGATGCTATTATTACAGTCAGTAATGATGCTTGGTTTGGCAATTCCCATGGTCCACATCAACATTTAGAAATAGCACAAATGCGAGCCAAAGAATTTGGGTTACCTGTACTGCGCTCAACCAACAC
>JBLIKA010000108.1:0-11353 GCA_047637355.1 Glaciecola sp.
CCCCAACAGTTGCAAAATCACATTTTTAATAAAACCGAGATGTTGTGATGCTGAAGATAAGTCCTAAGCAATAATTAGAGAGTAACCGCGCGCTAAACCGTACTATATAAAAAAATCCAAGCTCACAAATAAAGTTCGCCTGACGAGCGCCAGAAAATGAGGCAGGAAAAAAGCGATACCTTACTCATACAGTTAGAAACTGGGCCATCATGTCAGAGCACAGGTAGTGCTAAAAACCAAGTTGGCCAAAGCCATTAGCTATTTGTTAAATCAATCGAATAAATTCAAGATGTACACAACAAATGGCCAGCTCAATATCGACGATAATCACGCTGAGCGCGCTATAAACCCCTTCCTCATTGGCAGGAGAATCGTCTGTTTCGCCTAACTACAAGCCGCGCTCACGCCAGTACCGTGCTAAATAGTATTACCTAGACAGTGAACTAGATCAGGCTGACGCCGTTCGACCGTAAGATGAACTGACGAACACAAGCAAAACACAGACGTCGGGCAATCGCTACCATGGCAGTTTGCTAAAGACTAGGTCGAATAGCTATAAGTTCACCGCTAAGTTAGGCTAGACAGGGTTTACCGGAAGAACACAAGGAGTATGTTTGTGGCTACTTTTATTAGCTGGGGTTGCTAGTAGTGACAGCCAGCTACTAGCAAGGATTTTTTGAAATCACTCGATATTGGCGGAAGCTAAATTTAATAAAATAAAGCCCGATTTTAGTCGCTAATAAAGCCCTATGAAAGTCGGGCCTTAAACTCTTCATACGTAAATTCTTTAACGAGATCGAAAGTGCCGTCTCTGCGCAGGATACCAATACCGGGGTGCTCCACGCCGTTAAAAAAAGTGGTTTTCACCATGGTGTAATGCAGCATATCTTCAAAGACCAATCGATCGCCGGCTTTTACTTCATTATCAAAGCTATACTCTTCAATTACATCACCCGCTAAACATGAATTTCCGCCAATTTTATAGGTAAACGCCTTTTCGTTGGGCATGCCAGCACCGGTAATTTTGGGCCTGTATGGCATTTCCAGCACATCGGGCATATGCGCTGTAGCACTGATGTCCAATATTAGAATTTTTTGCTCATTCTCGACAATATCAACAACTTCGCAAACCAGAGGACCAGCTTGCCAAGCGACTGCAGAACCCGGTTCCATTATGATGCGCAGGTTAGGGTACTTTTCTTTGAATATAGTTAATACGTTTATGAGATGGTCAACGTCATAACCTTCTTTCGTCATCAAGTGACCGCCGCCTAAGTTTAACCACTTGAGCGTAGACAGGTATTTTGAGAACTTTTTCTCAATGGCATGCAATGTGCGCTCGGTTGCGAACGAATCACACTCGCATAAATTGTGCACATGGAACCCATCGATGCCAGTAAGGTCTTGGCCTTCTAATTGAGCCGCTAAAATACCCAAGCGAGAACCCGGTGCGCAAGGGTCATACAATGGCGTATCGGCCTCTTGGTTCTCAGGGTTAACTCGCAGGCCTGCGGATACCGAACTTTGTATAACTTGCTCTTTAAATTGATTCCACTGGTTTATACTATTAAAAGATAAATGGTGCACTAAATCTAATAGCTGGTCGATATCCTTCTGCTTGTAGGCAGGAGAATAACAATGCACTTCGCCGCCCATTTCGTAATTGGCAAGCTTTGCTTCCCAAACAGCGCTAGCGGTCGCGCCCTTTAAATACTGCTTCACTAAGGGAAAGGTCGACCACATTGAAAAGCCTTTAAGGGCTAAAATAATATCAACACCGGCTTTATTTTGAACGTATTGCATCAATTGTAAATTTTGCTCAAGCTTTGCCTCGTCACAAACGTAACAAGGAGAAGGTATATCATCTCTTAAAAACTTATTTGTCATTGACTCTTATCTCATTACTTTGCAAACGGACTACTTTCACATTCTATAACATGCCAAGGTAGACCATGTTCACTTAACATTGCCATAAATGGGTCCGGATCAAATTGCTCCATGTTCCAAACGCCTGGTTTTTTCCATGTGTTGTTCAACATAAGTGCTGCACCAATCATTGCAGGGACACCTGTGGTGTATGAAACAGCTTGTGCGCCCACCTCTTCATAACAAACGGCGTGTTCACAGTTGTTGTATATAAAAATGGTCTTTTCTTTGCCGTCTTTCATGCCCGTGATGTAAGTACCAATACAGGTTTTTCCAGTGTACCCTTCCGCTAGCGAGCCCGGGTTAGGTAATACTGCCTTCAAAAACTCCAGAGGGACTATTTGTTGGCCCTGAAAGTCTATTGGGTGAATACTGGTCATGCCGATGCCTTCGAGCACTTTTAAGTGATTTAAGTATGCGTCACCAAAAGTCATCCAAAAACGTGCACGTTTTAGGGTAGGGAAGTGCTTAACCAATGACTCTAGTTCTTCGTGGAACATCAAGTAAGAGGCTCTTACACCAATATTTTGATAATCAAGGTCTTCACGAACAGTTAATGGCTCGGTCTCTTTCCATTCGCCATTTTCCCAAAAACGCCCACGCTGGGTGATTTCGCGAATATTGATTTCAGGGTTGAAGTTTGTTGCAAAAGCTTGACCATGGTCGCCACCATTGCAATCAACAATGTCTAAATAATGAATTTCATCAAAATAATGCTTGGCTGCATAGGCTGTGTAAACATTAGTTACGCCAGGATCAAATCCGCTGCCAAGAAGTGCCATAATACCGGCATCTTGGAATTTTTGCTGATAAGCCCACTGCCAAGAATATTCGAATTTTGCTTCGTCTTTAGGCTCATAATTTGCAGTATCAAGATAATCAGTTTTAGTCGCTAAGCATGCGTCCATAATAGGTAGATCTTGATATGGCAGGGCAAGGTTAACTACCAAATCAGGTTTTACTTTATTTATTAACTCGATAACTGCGTCGGCATTATCTGCGTCAACAGTAAATACGCCTTTTAAACGGTCCGCTCCGACCTCTTTTTGTAGCGCTTCACATTTTGATAATGTGCGACTCGCCAAATAGATTTCGTCAAACATTTCAGGTAATCGAGCACACTTCTTAACGGTAACCGAAGAAACGCCGCCAGCGCCGATTATTAATACACGAGACATAAGAATTCCTTACTAAATAATTTGGCTGCATCGTAACAGCAATTTTTGAATTGGCAAGTTTAATAGAAAATCGTCCACAGCGATAGGATCAGTCAGGGAAATCGCAGGTAAAAGGTTTACCCATTTTGATTGAATTTACTTCAAACTCATAAGGATAGAGTGTTAGTGTGTTTTCACCACTGGCATCGCAAATACTAAACATAAGTGCATCGTTCTCTTGCTGTTGAGGTGACGTAATAGTAGCGGCATAGACCAGCATACCAATTGCCGACTTAGCTTCAATTTTACGTATTGCTAATTGACGTTCTAGCTTTTCAATCATACCGAAATGCGCGCCATTGGGATGTTGATTTTGATAGTCGGTGTCATCAAGAAAGACACAATGAATTTGTTTGTCGATTGACAAAACGGCGAATGGATACAAAGTCTCTGATCGAGATAGCATGACCTCACATAAGTTCAACGCTCTATCTATCATAGATGCATATTGAACTTGTTGTTTCATAATCATTTTGTGCTTCAAGCCTCTGACCTCAATGTTCTTAACCTTCTTATTTTATACAGACCTTTATTTACCATCTATATATGAACGCTACATATGGTTAATTTAACGGTAAGGACAGTAAAATAGTTCAGTCGAATAAACCGAAGCTTTTATAAGTGTGTATGATTTTGTTAGCGGACGCCTTGTAACCCTCCAGTGTGAATGACTAATACTTTGCTATCGGGAACAAAATAACCTTGTTGAATTAGTGTTTTCAGAGCGAAAAAACATTTGCCTGAATAGACCGGTTCGATGCAAAGAGGTGTGTCTAGTTTAGTCGTATTAGGTGTGTCTAATTTAGCTTGTTGTTGATTGAATTGTTTACAAAAGGTGTCGAGTTCAATGGTGCTTTTTGCATAACCACCGAAATGGAAGTCGTGATTGATATGCCAAGGCAAATAAGGTGTGTCCTTATTGAGGAATTGATTGACCAAGCTTTCTAAGTATCCTTTAGCTTTTAATGAGCCGATACCGATTATTTGTTTGGCGAGTTCAGGTGGGCAACTTTCAATAACGCCAGCCATACTTGCACCGCTGCCGACAGGCAGTAATATGCTAGTGAAAGGCTCGGGGGCGTCAGCTTGTATTATTTCATTGATCATTGCCTGCATACCCCAAAGAGCATCTTGTTGCGAACCACCTTCAGGAATAATGATATCGGCATTCATCTCTTTATGCAGTTTTGCTAAGTACTGTTGCTCTGTTCTTTTTTGGTAGGTTTGCTTGTTTACAAATACTAAATTGGTATTCCAGTTGTGCAAATCTTGTAATGTACGATTAAATATTTGGTCTTTTAAATAAGCGCCACGAACAACCGCAGTAAACTTAATGTTCAGCTGCTTACAGCAATAGCCAAGTGCGTGCAGATGGTTTGAATATGGGCCGCCAAAACTGAGAATGTGTGATGGTGGTTTTTGTCGAAAATCCTGTAGCGGCTTTGCTAGCTTACGCCACTTGTTTCCAGATATAACCTTATGAAGCAAGTCGTCTCGTTTGCACCAAACTTCTATTTGATGTGCAATGCCATCTTGATCAAAAAACGTGGTCCAGTCGGTTTCTACCTTTTGTAAAGGCGAAGGTGCAAGAATTGAAAACTGCGTTTCTATGCTCTCGATACTCGAATAGGTTAACAAAGTTTAATCCTTTATACTGATCTCTTAATGCGGTGCATGACGTTAATAACTAATTATCATTTGGACAATCATAGACAACGAGGAAGTGCTCATGAGTTTACCAAAATATATTTTATCACCCGTATTTTTTGCGCTGTCATTGACTGCTGGAGCGAACATTAACATGGTATATGCGAAAACACCTGAAATCCAGGCACGACTCATTGTTTCCGGCGGCGCAATAGCAAATGCGCCATTAAGCTTTGAACAGATTACTCAACAATACATCAAGAACCCAAAAGTGGTTGGTGAAGCCCGACTCAAGTTTATGTTTTTGAAAATTTACGATGCAAAGCTATCAGCAGCCAACGGCTTATGGAATGCCGACAGCCCTTTTGCCTTGTCGTTAACTTACTTGCGTGACTTTGATGGTGAAGAAATAGCAAGTCGCTCTGTTGATGAGATGCGAGACATTGGTTATGACGACGAAGTGCTATTGGCTAAATGGTACGAGCAAATGCGGGCTGTTTTTCCTAACATAAAAGAAGGCGAAAATATTACCGGCGTCATGGATGAAAATAAGAACACGCATTTCTATCATGAAGGCGCACTGATCGGCAGCATAGATGATAAAACCTTTACTCAATCTTTTTTTGGCATATGGCTAAATGAAAAAACTTCTGAGCCAAAAATGCGTAAACAATTGCTAGGACTTCGATAATACAAACGTCACATTTGTTCTATCCTAATGACTATATCTAATATGCTAGTCGATGGCGCAAATGGGCGTAAAGCTAACAAGTCAAAAATTCCTCAATTTTTTAAAATGAGTCTATAAGGAGAACACATGAATTTTTCGAAGATTGTAAAGAAAGTCAGCATGTTAGGGGCCATTGTTGTTTTAACTATTCTTATTGGTGCTTGCTCAGTATCGTTGGATGCAAACAAATATGAGCAAATGGAGCCTAAGTTTGATATCGAGAGCTTCTTTGACGGCAAAGTAAAAGCATGGGGAATTGTTCAAGATAGAGACGGTGATATCGTTCAGCGTTTTATTGTACATATAGATGGTTATAAAAAGGACGGTAATTTAATCTTAGATGAACGCTTTGAATACGGTTTTGGCGATGGTCCAAAAACACGAGTTTGGACGTTGAGCAAAAATGCAGACGGTTCTTTCACTGGTAACGCTGGTGATATAGCGGGTCAAGCGAAAGGGACGCCTCATGGTAATGCTTTCAATTTTGCATACGAAATGGATTTAGCCGTAGGCGACTCAACCTACCGTGTTAACTTCGATGATTGGTTTTTCGCTTTTGATGACAAAACCATGATGAATCGCTCCTATATTAAAAAGTTTGGCATTGTAATGGCTGAAGTTTCAATCTTTATGCAAAAGCAATAAAGCAGTAACGTGGGGGAAACACGATAATTCGCGCTCAGCAGCGTGGTCGTATTTGGTAGTCAAGGAGTGGTCGTTATGTTCTTCCTTGATTACCAAAATTTTACTAACGTTGGGGTAACACAATCTCACATCCTAGCCCAGATAAGGTCGCTAAAGGATTATCAATAAATCGAATCGTGCCTTGATGCAGATTGACAATTGCCAATACCAGAGCTAAGCCTAGACCATTTCCACTCTTACTTCGGCTACTGTCTTCACGATAAAAACGTTGAGTGAGCTTTTCAAAATCTTGTTTGGTTGCGCCAGGTCCGGAGTCATTGACTCTGAAAACTATTTGTTTTTGCTGATTTATTGTCTCTTCGTCTAGGATAACGTTAATGCTACCCCCTTGTTGGTTGAATTTAATCGCATTATCTAACACATTCGCGAATGCCTGAAAAATAAGATCCTTATCGCAATGAAGCGTTACGTTTTTTAAGTTAACAGCCAACTCTAAATGAATCTTATTATCCTCAATAATGGGTGAGTAAAGATCGATTACATCCTCAAGAATTTGTTTCAAGTTATGTTGAGCAAACGCACTGGTTTTTCGTTCAGACTCGATATCAGCAATTCTCAATAATGAATTAAAGATAGATAATAAGTTGTCAGACTCTCTCAGAAGTGCAATTTTATCATCTCCCTCAGGCATAATCTCAATATGCGTTTTGAGCCTTGCTAGCGGAGTCCGCAAGTCATGGGCAATATTGTCTGATACCGACTTAATACCTTCAATCGAATACTCGAATTGGTCGAGCATTTTGTTTAGCGCCATGGTTAATTTACTCAAATCATCCCAGTTGCTGTCGACCGGCAAGCGTTCAGTTAATTTACCGGTAGAAACAATATCGTCAGCTTTGTCTGAAATAATGTTGATACGGTTTACTACATAATAAGCGACCCAAATACTAGTGGCTGAAATAAGGCAAAGGATTAAGATCATTATCCAACCAAAGGTTCTACCAACCCATTGAACAATTTCTATGTCATCGATGTTGCGCCCGATAAGTAATTGATGCCCGTTACTAAAGACCATTATTTTAGCCATAACATCGTATTCTTTTGATGCAGCGTCTCCAATTTTCAAAGACAGCATGCCATTCTTGATGTTTTTCACATCATCGCTCGGCCAAAACAGCATGTTTCCAGTTATGAACTTATTTTGGTTGTTTTTTAAGTGATAAAAAAAATCGTTGCCATTTTCTGCAATTCTATCGTTTAGTGCTTTTTCCACAGCTTCAGAGCCCGCTGCTCTATATAGTGATTTGAAACCTCTAATATCAGAGTTAATCGCAGCTTCTGATTCCCTTACGAGTAAATCGTCATTCGAAATAATGAGGAAGTAGGTAATGAACACAGCACCCATCATTAATAAACTGGTGAATACAATACTTAATGTAAAACTCGAGCTTTTTCGGAATGCGCTAATCGCTCTCACTTACCGTGGCTCAAAAGCGTTGGGGTCTGAGACTAAGTAACCAGCGCCACGAATGGTTTCAATAATTGGATAGCTAAAGCCTTTATCGATTTTATTTCTTAATCTACTGATATGCACGTCAATCACATTAGTTTGAGGGTCGAAGTTATATTCCCATACTTTTTCTAAAAGCATTGTTCTTGTTACTATATTACCTTTATTTTTTAATAAAAATTCGAGCAACTTAAATTCTTTAGACTGTAAGTCGATAACCGTATCGTTGCGGGTAACACGTCGATTAATTAAGTCAAGCTTTAGCTCACCTATTACTATCTCGGTGACGTTCGGGGTCACAGTCGCTTGACGTGAGGCGACGATTTCGATGCGCGCTAGCAGCTCTTCAAATGCAAAGGGCTTCGTCATGTAGTCATCAGCGCCAGAGCGCAGCCCTTTTACTTTATCCTCGACTTTGTTTTTGGCACTCAGAATTACTGCTGGTGTATTATCTCCGGAGGCTCTTATCGTGTTTAACAGTGTAATTCCGTCGATATGCGGTAACATTCTATCGAGAACAATGACATCATATTCGTTGCTCATGGCCAAAAGTAATCCTTGCTTGCCGTCATTTGCAACGTCAGGACGGTGGCCAGATTCTTTTAGGCCTTTGTTTATGTATTGTGCAACAGTGACATCGTCTTCTACGATAAGTATTTTCATTTTAGTCAGTTATCCATTTGACATATTCTACGGTCTTTTGGTCTGTGGTTACCTGAAAATATCAATACTATTCACGTAACCATTTACAAACGTTAACTCGTATAATCGTATATTATTGTAGTCATAAACAACATGTTTTGACATTTTTACATAAAATTTTACAATAAACATAAATCTCCCTTAATTTTTTAAGGGAAATAAAATATGGAGAGAACTATGACAATAGTAGTAATTTGTTTGGCAATCGTAGTCTTTATGCCGATACTGGCAAAAGTGCCCTTAGCCATCATGATGAAAAAGCAAGGAGGGTATGACAATAGGCAACCTCGTGAACAACAGAAAGCCTTACAAGGACTTGGTGCAAGGGCCAAAGCAGCGCATGAGAACTGCTTTGAAGCGACTACTTTTTTTGCACCAACTATATTATTGGTGCTTGCGCTAAACGCAGTTAATCATGCGACTGCTTATTTGTGTATTGCTTTTGTGGTGTGTCGCCTAGCCTATTTAGTTTGCTATTGGGGCGACTGGCATCTGTTGAGAAGCCTATTTTGGGGGATTGGAATGGTCACTATCGCAACGCACTATTTTTTGCTATTGAGCTAGGTAATCAATTAGCGAATAAAACGATATTGCTCAGGATAAGGCGTAAAATTCTGAATAATACCCTGGGCTGTTATCCGCTGTGTTTCGAGCCAATATTCGGTGGTCATAAGGTCACCGTGTAGTTCTTTTAAAATGTCTTTGAATACTTTTTTACCTACAATAAAGTGTTCAAATTGCTCAGGGAATACATCGGTGGGACCTACTGACAAAGTATCGATAGCATACGGGTCATCAGTTTTAGGTAGATTGCGAAACTGCCGTTCCGACATATAACAAATCTCATCATAGTCGTAAAATATCACTCTTCCTGTTTTCGTCACGCCGAAATTTTTATGTAACATATCGCCAGGGAAGACATTAGCTAAGGCGATTTGCTTGATACAAAGACCAAGTTCATCAAGTACCTCACGAATTTTTATAGGATCGGTTTGCTGTTGTAGATATAAATTGAGTGGTGTCATTTTTCGTTCAATATACATGTGCGAGATGATCACTTCGCTTTCGGTAAGTGTCAGGCTGCTCGCGCATGTATCCTGAAGATATTGGAGCAGTTCTTGATCCATACGATTACGTGGAAAACGAAAGTTCATATATTCATGAGTATCCGCCATGCGGCCAACACGGTCGGTAGTTTTTACTAATCTGTAGCGATCCTTGACGTATTCGCGAGTAATTTTTTTACTTTCAGCAAATTCATCCTTAATCACTTTAAATACCACGCCATAAGAGGGTAAGTGGAAAACAGTCATCACGAGTCCTTTGATGCCAGGTGCAAGCTCAAACTTGTCTGTCATCTTGTCATGGGTAACTTGTTCAGTTTCATCTAACCCGAGGTCATCGCCTATATTAGGCACTTCGTGTTCACCAGAAGTATTATCTAGGTGCTGTAGGTAATTACGATAAAATACTGTTTTTCCGTGTTTATAAAAACCCAGTGACATGTAAAGCTCAAAGTTCTTTTTATGCGGCAAAAGCTCCTGTAAAAAAGCAACGACCTCTGCTGGATATTGCGTGTCGGCCATAAAATAGGAACGTGCAAAACTGAATATCACGCTCAAATGCTGTCGTTGAGTTAACAGTGCATCGACCATGAGCTTGCCATCATCCGTCATTTGCATTGCGATAACGAAAGGCAGTGTTTCGTTGGGCATACAGATGCGGCCTACTAAATAAGCTGCTTTTCCTCGATAAAAAACCGGTTTTAGCATTTCTACTGTGTGTACGTTACTAAGTTGCTCGCGGTTTAAACGCGCCCTCAAAGCTTTGTCCATGTTCTCCAAATCAAGTTCGAGATTATCGAAAGGGATTTTGAAGCGATAAGTATCAAATATAGACTCATGCATGGCTCTTACGGTGCCTGAAGTATCAAAACTATTAATAACTTTATGCCGATCTTGGCCTAGCAAATAACAACGACTGGGGAGCACAAACATCATATTGTCGTCTATTTTACCGTGTTTAAAAATGCGCCCGATAACTGAATTATAAAAGGTCTCTGCCAATTCAAATTGTGGATGGTCATTCAGTAGTTTCGAGTACTGGCTTTTTGCTGCTTTCCAAAAGCGTTGATCTTGTTGCTTAGGATGAACTTGTTGATATAAG
The DNA here is from genome assembly GCA_047637355.1 of Glaciecola sp. Taxonomy (GTDB): domain Bacteria; phylum Pseudomonadota; class Gammaproteobacteria; order Enterobacterales; family Alteromonadaceae; genus Glaciecola. Next base: position 10,544 of record JBLIKA010000108.1, read on the forward strand.
TCGATAACGATGTCAGTTAAGCTCTGCTCATAAATAGCGATCCGTTCTTCAATAGCGCGTTGGGATGCAGCCCATTGTTCATTCTCGAATCGTTGTTTTGCGCCGGCAGTAATGCGACTGTACCAACGATATGATTTATCAAACCCAGTAATAATTTGGTAGGCAAATTGGCGCGCAATTGTGTCTAGCGCTTGCTGATTGCTGGAGGCTTCACTTTCATTCAACATGCCATCGCTAATCAACTCTTCATGGTTATTAGGTGAGACTCTGTTCTGCGCAGAATTGTTAGCGGGATTAGATAGCGAGTTTTTTTGCGGAGCGTACTTTTTATTCATCGTGTAACTCTTCATCATTCTCGTGCGTTAATATGTGCTAAACCAACACTTTATGCGTGAGTGCTCTAAAAATCTTCACTATAAGGCCACGTAACCCTTAGTTCAAAAGCTAATTCTTTTCGAATATGAAGTAAATACTCTTTACGTTATATTTATGCCTTTTTGACTGGCTCATACAGCCACGATACATTCTTTAAATAAAAGGTAACGCTAAAATAGCGCTAAGTCGTATCATTTAAAACTATATATACTATACGAATAGTGGCACTTTATTGGTAACTTCCGCTCATAAGTATTGCAGCCCATAATTAATAGAGTTTATAACTAGAACAATTTAGAACTATCGTAATTAACAATTATGGGTACACAATGGACTTCGAACAAAGTTTAATAGTTACTTGCTTAATGTAACTTTTATTATATATTTTAAGTAAGGCGACGCTGGATATATATCTATCAGATGATCGCAGTATTG
>JBLIKA010000109.1:0-11231 GCA_047637355.1 Glaciecola sp.
ACCATACAGGCAGATATGCGTTTGATCAGCAACCCAGCATAGGACTGTGGAATTTGAATGCGTTCGCACATGCGTTTACGTCATTTTTAGAAATAGACGAGATAAAAAGTATATTGTCTACTTATGAGATTACCTTAGTAGACGAATATCAAACACTGATGAAACGACGCTTAGGTTTGTATGAGCATGTAATTAATGACACTCAACTTGTCTCTGAGATAGATATACTAATAGCCGAATGGATGGCTATTTTAAAGGAGGAAAAAGCCGACTTTCATCAGTCATTTCGACTGCTTAGTGAGCGGTTACTATCGCTAGAGAATTTAGATCTCAGGGTTATATCAGATAACTTTGTGCAAGCAGACCGGATCCGTCAATGGTGTGTTAATTATCACGAGATACAACAAAGTCTACTGGCATTATCAAACGATACTTGGGCAGAAGTGCAACAAAAAATGCTAGCCGTCAATCCCAAATTTGTATTGCGTAATCATCTAGCACAAGAAGCAATTGAAGCCGCTGAAAATGACGACTTTTCGATTTGTGAAGCATTACTAACTGTGCTTACATCGCCATTTGCAGATCATCCTGAATTTTCGCATTTTTCTAAGCCACCAGCTAATCAGCAAAAGGGTATTTCATTGTCATGTAGCAGTTAGTTGTAAACCTAGTCGTTGTTTTGTATCCACTGGCGCAAGCATCGGTTATTATCTTCAATGCAATCACTAATATAGAAACATCTATTTTTGAGCAATATCAAATTTTTGATATGCTGAAACTAGATATGTTTTTCCTTCATACAAGCATTGTTTTAACACTAAACTAGGTGCTCAAGTTGCAAAAGGACTGAATACAATTGAAAGCAATATTGGCGCAGTATTTATTTATTGGACTGTTATTAGTACTGAATGCTTTGCCACTTAAGGCATTCAGTCAAGAACAGCCGCTCGACCGCGGCACTGATATCAATGCAGTCGAAGTAAAAGATATTACTGCGTCAATTAATTTACAAAATACCGCAACCTTGCACTATACCAGCGAAGGGTTGTTGCTTTCCGATGTTGTTCAACTAACACACTGGCAACGCCATTTTTCTCTGACTCCGATCCCAGAAAACAAGGTGTTATGGGTGCGCTTCCAAATTCAAAATTCGGGTAATAGCAATATTCCGTTAATGCTCATTGCTGGAAATACCTTTATTGACCGAGTAGATGGTTTTTTACTTGATGATCAAGGTCGCATTATTCAGTCCATTCAGCGCAATAACGCTAATCCTAATACGAATGCTAGCGACTTACATGGGTTTAGAATGGCGATTACATCTCGCCCTGATCAATTACTGAGTGTTTACTTGCGAATACATGACGATGGCCCTGCAATCTTACCAATCGAATTATGGGACGAGCAAAAATTTGAGCAGCAAAGTAGCGTTCGGCTTATCTTGCTTAGCGCCCTTAGTGGTGGTTTATCTCTATTAGCCACCTATTTTTTAATCACTTACATGCTGAAAAATGCACCCGCTCGATTTTGGTTTGCTATATTTTCTGTTGCATCAATGACAACATTGCTCAGCGCAGAAGGTATTCTGTCTAGCCTATTTAATCTTCCCGCCTTTGCGGCTGAAATAACCGCCTTTAGTTTAACAATTAGTTTGTTTGCCGCCATTAAGATTGGCCGTGATATATTTGTACCGGTATCCCGGGTTTGGTTGCGGGCTCACTATATGCTGCTTTTGGTCCCGATCATCACGTTATTTCTATATAACGATTTTTGGCAATTGATATCTATTCTAGGCATCATTATCGCGTTTTTAGTCAGCAAACTCTTTGCCACGCTTATCTATCGATCTAAAATTGATATGCGCAGTACTATTATTTATTTCTGTGGTTGGCTTGCAATAGGCTTGGTCGCAGTATTGGAGGTACTATCATTTGCAAAAGGTGCAAGTCATCTAAGCTATTCTGCAGCATTGCCCTTCGCATTTACTTGCTTTGGCATCATGCTAATTGGTGTTGCTATTATCAGCCGTGAACATTCATTGGTGTATCGGCAAGAACGCGAGCAGGCGAACATTATTAGTAATCTTCAGGACTTTGCAGATGTATTTGATAATGCAGCCGAAGGTCTATATGCCGCCAAGTCTGACGGTACTTTACTGCGCGCAAATGCGGCCTTCACTTCACTTTTTGGGTTTGAGTCAGAACAGCGACTCCTCGAGACTTTTCATAACATACATGATTTGTTTTCAAATCCCATTGAAGCTGACTTGCTGTTAGGTGAGTTATCTGCGCAACAAACGGTGCTGGGGAGGGAGTTTAAAGGAAAGCGAGTTGATGGTACAGAATTTTGGTTTTCAATCTCAAGCCAGATTGTCAAAGCTAAAAGTGATGCAGAGCATTTTGGTAGCCTATTCGATATTACCGAACGCAGAGTCAATCAAATCAATCTGCAATACTTGAATACCCACGATCAATTGACAGGTCTGCATAATCGTCGCCACTTCTTACATTTATTAAATGAAAAAATTACTCAATTCAAGGTTGATGAAAAGAGCTTTGCATTATTTTATATTGATGTTGACCAATTTAAAATAATCAACGATACCTGCGGTCATATTGCGGGTGATGTATTCATTAAAGAACTTGCCAATGAATTGTATGAAGTATTCGACCAAAAATGGATTTTTGCGCGCCTGAGTGCAGATGAATTTGGTCTTATTGTGGAATATCAAGATGAGAATACAATTCATGACACAACCGACAAAATTCTTACCCAAGTGCGTAAATTCGAATTCAAATGGGATCGTCATCGCTTTACCCAAAGTGTGAGTATCGGTATTGCAAAACATGGGGCTAATAACGTCAGCGGAGAGGAGTTACTCAGTTTTGCAGACACCGCCTGCATTGTTGCGAAAGAAAGTGGACGCGATAAAGTGCATGTTTATTCAACAGATATGCGTATCAACAATAATTACGAACGAGAACTCTATTGGGTAAAGGAGGTTAATCGAGCGTTAAAAGAAGATTCCTTTGAACTGTACTTCCAGCATTACCGTCCACTTAACAAAACGGATGGCAATGATTATTATGAGATCTTTATCCGCTTAATAACAGAGGATGGTGACGTAACGCTGCCAGGTTTTTTTATGCCCGCAGCGGAACGACACAATTTAAGTCACAGAATAGATAAGTGGGTGATTGAAAACTATTTTGTTTGGTTAAACACAAATTCCGAGTATATGGACAAACTTGCCAGGTGTAATATCAATATAACAGGGCCTTCACTGTCTGATGACGACTTCCAATTTTTCTTACTTAACGTATTCGAGAAGTATCATATTCCACACCAAAAAATATGTTTCGAAATTACTGAAACGACAGCCATAATTAACATGAACGACGCAATTGCGTTTATAAAGCAATTTAAACGCTTGGGCTGTACTTTCGCGTTAGACGATTTCGGTAGTGGATTTTCTAGTTATGGTTATTTGAAAAACTTACCGGTGGACTATGTCAAAATTGATGGCAATTTTATTCGTAATATATTAACTGACCCGATTGATCTTGCGATGGTAACCTCTATTCGCGACGTCGCAGGGGCCATGTCTATTCAGACTGTAGCCGAGTTTGTAGAGTCTGATGAAATTATGGTTCAGCTAGGAAAAATAGGATTAGACTTTGCACAAGGATATTGTATTGCAGAACCTGCACCTTTAATCGAGTTTGTGTCGTATAATAGCGTGCCAACAAAATAAACATAGTTGGAAAATCGTTGGGAATTGTTGGAAAATTGAATTTCATCCCCAGATATCGCTTACTCCGAGGGCAAACAGCTACCAATATGAGCAATCCATACACTTCATTTGAATTTGTCAGTAGCGCAAAACTACCCACTAGCTTTGGGCAGTTTGTGATCCATGGCTTTGTAGATACATCTAACGGTCAAGAACACATTGCGTTGTCGCACGGAGAATGGGCAGAAAATGACGTGGTTCCAATTCGCATCCACTCGGAGTGTTTAACCGGTGATGCACTATTTAGTACCAAGTGTGATTGTGGTTTTCAGTTAGAAAGAGCAATGCAAAACATAGTCGCTAATGGATGCGGCATCTTACTCTATTTACGCCAAGAAGGGCGTGGCATTGGATTGTTGAATAAAATAAAAGCCTATCGTCTGCAAGATGAAGGTTATGACACGGTTGAAGCTAACGAACATCTTGGTTTCGATGCTGATTTACGCGATTACAGTATATGCAAAACAATGCTTGATACCTTGAAAGTGAAGCGCGTTGAACTGATGACAAATAACCCCAAAAAGGTTGATGCACTTACCGATATGGGTATTGAGGTTGTAAGACGTCAGCCAATTGACCACGGCATTACTGACGCTAATAAAGCTTACCTTAAAACAAAAACAGAAAAGTTAGGTCACACGTTCAATACTGATCACCTAAAATAATTAATTTTGCGGCTAGCAAAACGTCATGATTTTTTGGCGGTGTTCAGTTCCGGTTAAGTTTACTTAGCGTATAACTAAGGGTATCAAGGCAAAAGGATATCGTTATGAATACCAATCAAAAAGTAACAACAAACAAACTAAGATTGTCAGCTAGTGCCATAAAAAACATTGGCTACACAGCGTTGTTGACTATGTCGTTAACCTTAGGAATGCACTATGCCCAATCGACTCCATTGCAATCAAATAATGTGTATGGGTTTCAAAAGAGCCAATCTCAAAGCGATTATGAGCAAATTGATGCAGCCTTAGCACCTATAGCGCTTTATCCAGATTCTTTGTTGACCCACATTTTGATTGCGTCAACCTATCCACTGGAAGTCATTGAAGCAGCCCGCTTTATTCAACAACATCCAAAATTTGATCTAAACGATTATGAGAAAAACGGATTAGGTAAAGATACGATTGAAGCAATTCAAGAAGATGCTTTGGAATACGGCTGGGATGCTTCAGTTATCGCATTAACCGCCTTTCCTGACATTTTGAATAATATGAGCGACGACTTAGGTTGGTTAAGTGATCTAGGTAATGCTTTTGAAAATAATCAAGAACTGGTCTTAAGTCGCGTACAAAAGCTACGTGAATTAGCCTACGACCAAGGAAATTTGCAAAACGATGAACAAGTAGAAGTCGTCGTTGAGCATGAGCAAAATACGCGTGTCATCGTTATTCAGCCTCGCCGTCATGAATTAGTGTACGTCCCTTACTACGACACGGCTATTATTTATGGACCAAGTTGGCATGTAACCTCCTCATATCGATGGTCAAGACCCTACTATGCCCGCCATTATCGTCATAATTATGTTTACTTTACGCCAGCAGCATATATAGGTAGTCGTTTGTTATTCGGGGGGATCCATTGGGGTAACCGCCATATTTCAATTAATCGTGATTGGTCTTATCGACAAGCGCGTCACTACAACTATACAAATACCCGGTATAAACGCGTTCATCATAAAGAGTACCAACGTTGGGCTCCAACAAAACGCCATACGCGCCATGTTGAACGTCAAAAATATGCGGGGAATAACTCGACACACAGTGCTTATAAACGCAATGCTTGGGTGACTAATAAGCACAGCGAATTTGAATCCGCACGCAACTCTAATAGGAAAATCACGCGTAATAGTGCAGACCAGTCTAAGCGTCAGTTCGCAAAGCAGATAAGCAACAACGAACAAAGACAAAAGCTAAGTAGGAAAATAGACAAAGCAGAAATGCGCCAACCAAAACCGATCAAAAAGAGAGAGATTGAGCGCAATGACAGAGTTGTTAGCAATAAGACACACAGAACGACAGTTTCAAAGCCACAGCGTCAGGTCTCGCAGTTTAACCGCAACGTGTCACAACCGAACAGTGAGAGTTCAAAACAGCAGCGGCAGGTGATTCAACGTCAAGAGTCTAAACCGCAACGTCAGGTGATGCAGCGTAGAGAGTCTAAACCTCAACGTCAGGTGTCTAAGTCACAGCGTGAAGTATCCAAACCACAACGCCAGCATATACAAAGAACTAAAATAGTAAAACGTTCTAAAGAATAAGTGTCAACTGCAACACCTTAGTAGTTTTGCGATAACTCAAGGACTCGCTGGTACAGCAATGGGTGAAAATTGTCGCAGGCGCCTATGCAGAGGTCAGATTGTGGGTACTAATCTGTTTACATTTTGCATAGGCATTTTTCCTTATTAAGGCTATGGCATTGTGATCGTTAGGCCTGCTTCAGGAGCAATTTTCCCTTCGCAAACATCGGCATAAATATCAGCCATACCCTGCAAGCCCTCAATATCCGTCATTTTTAACCATTCACGACTTTTTGCAAAAGAGTGCTTTAAATATTTTCCACTTTGCTTTTCAAAACCTTCCATTCCCCACTCTTTGATGCGTTTTTGAAGCTGAGATGGTGCAAAAAAGAATTCACTTCGTTGTTTTATAAAATCCGGTCCTGTTTTCATTTCCTTCCAATGTGTTACGCCAACATTAGAGCAAAATTTCATGTTATCGCCCAGATGCTTATGTAAGTCATTCAAAACTTGACCATTTCCCGACATATCGACAATCAGAGTCGGTTTCGTCGAATCTATCTGTTTTATTTGGTCGTACGAAAGCGTCTTATCGTAAACGCCTAAGTTTTCGACCATCTGCACATTGCGATCTGAAGTTAACGCAACTTGCGACGGTGCATTCTCATCATCTTTAACACCATAAGCCAAACCCGTACTGGTTTTACTCGAAGCGCTTATCATGACCAATTGAGTCGCTCCAAACCAATCATTACTTTGGAAATAGTCATATAAGGCAAATGATGTTATGTGCAATGGGTATAGCAACATACGCTCATCTTCAAGGGCTTTGTTGTAAGCCGGCTCAGACTCTACTTTCCGATAAATATTATATCCCACTGGCAATGCCGCACGATGCGCAGCTCCGTCTATCCAAGCCGCAGGACTGACTTTGGTTGGGTGCATTAATAAATGAGTCGCAGGTGGAAAATAACCAAACAATCTCTCACCCACCGGTACTTCAGCATTATTAGATTTGACGACGTCCGCAAAACCCCAAACTGGCAAAACTCCCCAACCTGATACATCTTCGTTCGCATTTGTGCTTGCAGTATGCGCAGGAAAAAATTGCCAATACCCTATCTTTTCCGCAACAACAGCATAGGTTATATTATTGGCGGTGAGCGCGAATTTATCTACTTTCACTAGCACCTCACCTTCGGCTAAGGTTTGATTAGAAAGATCATTAGCTACAATTCTGCACTCTACATAATTACTTTTGCTGACTTGAAATTCGCTCATGCTGTTTGTCCTTGTTCAATTGCAGCTAAATATCCCTGCAGTTTGACCATCGCAGTTTGCCCATTATCGCGCATGCGTTGAAGTATCATTAGTTTTTCATTGTCATCTTCTTTTACTGAACGAACGAGTTTGCTGAAGCCATCTAGGCGATTGTTCAACAACCACTTACGAAGCCCCTCATCTTTGGACCAAATGTGCTGATTAATCAAAAAGGCAGCAGTAAGGCGCAGCCAATCTATATCGGTATTGGGAAGGGGAACAACATTACAAATTTTGTTTTTAACTTCATCGTTCGGATAGGCCGCTTCAACATGCGCAATAAAGGCGGCACTAAATACAGGCTGATAAGAACGCACTGTTTGCGGCGTAATTAGATCCTTGGCGAAAATAGGCTTCATGCTTAAGTTGGAGATCGCACTTGCAGAACAGTCGACATGAATATGACTTGGCGTGGTGGGGATTTCGCCTTCTTGAAGAGTAATTTTATTCTCCGAAATGGCAGTAACTCGACCCATCCGTATTACGTTTTTCACTCGTTGCAACTCGGCAAGTTCCATTTTACTGACCGTCGCACCATGAAACATGCTTGGCCACACGTTCTTATCAATTCTTAAGAATACGCCCGACGCTTCTAAGCGCGAAAACATATCGCTTATAGATGTTGAATTGGCAATAGCTTCCATTTGGTTTGCTTGAGCGCCAATAGAGCTTGTGAAAAACTCTTCTGTTGGCTGAGTATTTTGCCGGTCGATTAACCAAGCATCACGAGGCATAATCCACGTAATATGATCTGGGTTAGCGCCGTTTTCAAGTAAGAACAATATTGCGTCAATACCTGTTTTCCCCCCTCCCACAATGACATAACCAGCAGGAGGAGTCTGAATTTTTGGCAGGTCATTTAACGGCATAAAATGCACACCATCAGACACATCAAAATTAGGCGTATGCGTGGAGGGAACCGTCGTTTTTAAATAAGTGCAGTCAACGGTTTTATTAGTCACGTCAACGTGGTGTTTCTGACCTGTTAAGATTGACTCAAAGTTGCCATCACCTTTATAATCACACATTGGGAAATACTTGACTCGCCCAGTCGGTAAAAACTGCTCACGCATAACATTATCAAAATAGGCACTAACTTCGGCGCCTGTAGCCAATTCATTCAAGCCTCTGTTGAGACCTATTTCATCTTTGCAGCCTTTGCTTAGCTCTCTTGAACTAACGCCATAGAACGCCGAAGGTTGGTGTAAGGTCACAAATGGATAAGCAACATTCCAATGGCCACCTGGCTTGTGATGCTTATCGACAATGACAATATTGGCATCAGTCTCGGTCAATATCGTATCAGCAAAAGCCATTCCTACGGCGCCACTGCCGACAATAAGATAATCTGTTGTGTGTGTTTTTATTGTCATTACATTTCTCACTAATAAAATTTAAAAGGTAAAAAAACATTTAATATCAGGAGGGAAACCGACCTGATTGATTGCTCGCTAGTTGAGTGAAGTACGGTTATTAGCCTCCAGTAACGGGAGGGAAAAAGGCAATTTCATCACCATCATTTACCGTCGCTGATGCGCTGGTTAGTGTCTGATTAACCGCAATTAATACATCCTGTTCTGCGAGTAAAGTCCAAGGCTCGCCGCGAGCAATGAGCTTTTGCTTTATATCAGAGACCGTTTTCTCATCGGTATACTGGAAATCAACCTTATCGACTCCAAGACGTTCACGCAGCATGGCAAAAAATCGAATATTTATCATGTTTCGCTTCTCCTCCAATCGCCTTTTTTACCGCCTTCTTTTGAAAGCACTTTAATATCACCAATAAGCATATTTGGATCAGCTGCTTTACACATATCAAAAATAGTAAGTGCCGCGATAGAAACGCCGGTCAAAGCTTCCATTTCGACACCAGTAGTGCCGACTAACTTGCATTCACAACGGATATTTATTCGAGAATGATTGTCATCAATCTCAAAATCAACTGACACTTTTGAAAGCATTAAAGGGTGGCATAAAGGGATCAGCACAGGGCATTGTTTTGCACCTTGAATACCAGCAATTCTTGCAGTGGCGAGCACATCACCTTTCGCAACATTGTTGGCTTTAATAAGCGCCAGTGTCGAGGCTGTCATTGCTACAGATCCTGTCGCTACGGCCCTTCTTGTACTTGCCTTTTTTTCACTCACATCCACCATACTAGCTTGGCCACTGCGGTCCACATGGGTGAGTTTACCTTCGGTATTCATTTTGCTATCCATACGACCTCTATTGGCAACTTTTATTAGTAGCTCTATTAGTACACTACTAGCATTTTCTTAGTGTGGACTCTTCCAGCGGCCTCTTTAGGCAATTTTGTTGAGCTTAAACAATACCCAATCTAATGCTAACAACACGCACACAATAAGCAAACGAAAAATGATCACAAGGTATTGTGCGGATTACTTTTCACCTTAAATATTCTTGATCGCGCTTTGTAAAAATTCAGAGCTGTACATAGGAGAGCCATTTTGTTTTTGCTCGGCATCTTTCACTAAATTAACAATACACTGATTAACAGGTGCTGAGATACTGTGTCTTTCAGCCAGACTGACAATTTCACCATTCAGAAAATCAATTTCGGTTTTACGTTTTAATGCAAAATCTTCATACATTGAAGAACGAGCTTTCGGGTCGATTTTAAGTGTTGCGCTCGCCACTCGTTTAAACAGCCAATTGGGTAGCGCCAAAATATATGGCATCCAATTAGGAATCACTTTCCCTGTTCTCGCCGGCTTGATATCAGCAACTTTCATCACTGCTAACGCTTCTGCAATCACCCTTGTCATCACTAACCGATATTCACGGTTATTCATTTGCTCTAACAATGGAACCCCCGAAAGCGCATTGACGGCATTATTTAAATTTATAATCAATTTCCCCCATTGCACACCTTCAAGATTTTCATGTAATGCGACGGGTAGATTGGCTTGCTTGAGCGCATTAACTAGCTCGCTATAATCACCTTCTTTTGCCTCAATAGCCAAATTGCCTTCTGTACCACAATGAAACTGCCCTTCACCGTTATTGAGAACGTTAAAAGGCACCATCGCTTTGAGTATCTTGTGATTCGGCAATTTAGCTTTTAAGGTAGCTACATTTTGGATTCCATTTTGAAAGCTAACGATAACAGCTGAAGCTTTGGCATATTCAAGAATAAACGCAGCAGCAGACTCCGTATCGCCACTTTTGACCGTTAGCAAAATATAATCTGCGTCAGTAATACTATCCATTGAGACAGAAAACTTTAGCTGCTTCATTTGCATCGTTTGGTCTCGCCCTCTCCAATCAGTGACGTTTAGACCATACTCAGTTAATTGCTTTTGAATTCGCTCTCTGCCTACTAAAATGACATCAATACCATTCGCTGTAAGGCAGCCTCCAAGATAACAACCAACACTACCCGCTCCTACTATTGCAATTTTTTGCTGCATACCTTACTTGGTCCTTTCTTTAGACAAACCCAAAACTGCGAGCCTCCCTAGGAATAAACTAAAATACAAAAAGAATGATGCTAACTAAGTAAAGGTTATCGCTGTAAATTGCAACCTAAACAACAGAATCACGCTTATATTATATTATAGGAAAGTAATAGCGGCTAAAAACTAGATAAGAAATACAGTTTGCTGTTAATAAATTTGCTTTTAAAAGAGGGCGACATGGCAAAGATGACCGTTATAGAATTTTTCTAAGAATAAAAGCACTTAGAAAAGTAGACCTTAATAACATCCGTTAAGTGATTTAAATTTATGTTAAATAAAGTATATTTGACCAATTATAAAAACGCATAGATAAGAAATGATGTATAAGATAGCAGCTCTCGTAGCACTTCCAATTTTGCTAGTTCAAGGAAGGCAGGCTAGAAAACGAGCACTCAAACTT
>JBLIKA010000110.1:0-11209 GCA_047637355.1 Glaciecola sp.
GTCAGTAAAAAGTGATATATGCATAGGTTACGCTATGCTTGATAGTTGGATCATCCTAATTAATTAGCATTTTTTTCATGTTTAAGTGATTTTAATACGAAAATTAAAATAGACTAGGCAAGTAATGGGTTAATTAAAACATTGGTAAGCCGCAAATGACGCACGCTAACACACTAAAAACATAATACTGATAAGGAGCCATATCCGTTGTATAGGCCTAAAACAACTATAGAGCAGTGGCGTATTTTACAAGCCGTTGTTGACTTTGGCGGATACGCTCAAGCAGCTGAAAAACTGAACAAGTCGCAGTCGTCGCTGAATCATGCTGTCGCTAAATTACAGAGCATGTTGGACGTGCAATTACTTGAAGTTATAGGGCGAAAAGCGGTCTTAACAGAAGCGGGAAATGTCATGTTGAGGCGGTCTCGCTATTTAACCCAAAATGTTGAAGATCTTGAATCGTTGGCTGTCAATATCAATCAAGATTGGGAGCCAGAAATTCAACTTGTAATAGATCTAGCCTACCCTAGAGAGCTTCTCTATCCGGCGTTAAGGCAATTTTTACCGTTATCGCGGGGCAGTCGATTACAAATCATCGATCAAGTATTAACAGGAACAGAGGAGGCTATTAAACAGCACAAGGCTGACCTTGTAATTAACACTCAGGTCCCTAGAGGTTTCTTGGGCGAGCCGATTGCCACAATTGAATTTATTTTGGTTTGTCACCCCGAACATCCGCTTGCTTCAATGTCACGCCCCATTGATCCAAATGAGTTAGCGCAACACTTACAGCTAGTCATTAAAGACTCATCTATATCTCCTGAAGAAAAGTCAGGCTGGTTAAAGTCAGAAAACCGATGGACGGTAAGTCAATTCGATACTGCAATTGATTTACTGCAACAAAAACTAGGATTTTGTTGGTTGCCGCAACATAAAGTAAAAATGTTAGTAGAAAATAATGAGCTTGTTTGCCTTCCTGTGCAAGGTAGTCAATTTAAGCAACTAACGGCATTTTTGGTCTGCCCTACTCCTGATAATAAAGGTCCGGGCACACAATTATTAGAGAGTCTGATTTTACATCATCGACAAATTGATTTACCGTCTTTGTTATATAAATAAAAAATTAAGCGTTTTTGAAGAGATATGGAACAACAAGCTTTAAATAAGCTCATGCGCGATAGTGCAAGTGATGCAGTAAAAACGAGTAAAGAAGAATTTGGTATAGAATTAGATTTTTCTTCCGAGAGCGTCTCATTAATTGATGTAATTATTTCAAAATTTTTAGATATCTATAATGACCAAGCTCTTGAAGACAAAGCTGTTTTCACAATATGTAATATTTATGGTGCTTACATTGGAGAGGTCTTTCGCAAGCTTGCTGGCGGACAATGGCAATATAACTTGCAAGACGAAGAAGCGCCATCAATTATGCTGATGTATCAGGATAAAACCTTTGCCTTTGCCGGTATTTGCTACGAACGTTTAGTCAATGACAATACGGTGAGTGTAGAACGTTACTTTACTGAAGCTATTGGTGGCGCAACACAATGAAATCGACGCATTAAGTGTATTAAGAATTTAGACGCCAATCTGCAAGCATTATCCTCATGTGCTTACTGGTGACTAAATACCATGCAAGTAATAATACTGAGAATAACGTTAATGCTTTAGGCCAAGCGAAAGCGAAATATTGAGCGCGCAAAATATAAAGCTGGATAACAACATCAGAAATAATCAAGTAACCTAAAACAATAGGTAACCCGATATAAAAGTTTCCTAGAGACGCTTTCCACACTCGCTCTCGAAAGCCCAAAAATAATAACGTCATTATTGCGGGTATAGCGGTCAATAAAGAGAGATAAAACTGATACTTGAGCGGATAAAATATACTAAGTAATAAGCCCCCATCTTGCCTGAACGACAAAGATGCAATAAAAACAACGATACCTCTTGCGAGAAAGCACAGGCACAAAAACAGTAGCCATGGCGGTTTCACTCGGCCTGCTTCGTCATATTTATGTAATGGAAGTTTTATTTTCATGACAAGGAAATGTAGGCAAATGCCTAATCATCAAGCCTTAATACAAATAGTAGATAATAAAATTGTACTGCAAGGTAATAAAGAAAAACAGTTTTACTATTAAATAAACCAGCGACTGCTTAAATATCGTTCACTGACGCTTAACTTTAGAATTAAGTAGCTAAAGGACAGAAATGATTATAAGAGTATGTCTTCCATTGCATGCTCACTTCGTTTTCTTTTTCTGCGTGCCCTGTTAAAAGTAAGGCCCCAATCTCAGCATTTAAAATTAATTAACCTTTGGCTAATATGCTATTTGTTACATCTATTTCGGCAACGCCAAACACGTCGTATCTATTGATTTGTGCGGCAAGTTTTGTAGATTACCACACACAATTGAAGTATTCGCTTGTGTGGTGAAAATAATTTGTCGAATTTACAAAGTAAACCCTAACCTTAGCGAACTCTCCACTATCAAGCCTAAAGAGTTACTATGCCGCTGTTTCTAATACATGTGGTTTTGGCACTCGAATTATTAAGCTGCTCCAGATTTCATACTTAAAGAAAGCATCATGTCATCCAATACTTCATCTAAATCTTCGAGTGTGGAGCTCGTAATATAGACACTCATGTTCGCTCTTACGTTAATTTTAATGTCTTTTTGAGTGCCTAAATTAGTATTTTCCAATGTAAATCGAATGCGTTCAAAAAGTGCTTTTGCACTTTCTTCTTCGATATCAGGTAAACATAAAATAAACTGTTCAGGTGCAAAGCGACCCAATACATCACTTCCTCTTGTAATATTTTTGAAGGTCAACGCTATCTTTTGAATAGCATCATCCGCATTAATTGAGCCTAAAGAGCGATTCACTTCTTTGAAGTTCGCTAAGTCAAAAAGGGCTAATGCGTTAGTTTTATTCTCTGATGGAGCCGCGATCTTCCTAATCTTACCAACGGCGGCGCGACTATTTAACAATGCTGTTGCGGAGTCATAGGAGCGTGCCTCGGCCTGTTTCTTGCGCCACATTACAACCATAATCAATGTCGCTAACAATAATACAGTAAGTGACGCTATTGCAATGCGGTCTCGATTGCGTTGCTCTCTTATTAAGGTATTTTCTAACTCACCTATTTTATTGTACATATTAGCAACGCCCAACACTTTTCCAGAAGCTTGATTACTCGCCAATTTTGCTCTCAGTTCAGTCGTATACTCTGTCCAATACTCTCTCGACTTTTCAATGTTTCCCAGCTCCAAATAGGCTTTAGATCGCAGTGCTAAATAATCGACATTACGACTTAAAAAGCTTAATGCTTTTGGTCCGTTACTTTCCTCTTCAAGCACGAAGCGCTGAATACATTCAAGATCTCTTTCATTGATGCAAACTTCAGTCTCAAACCAACGATGCATTCCAGCATAAATACTTTTTTCCATGTTGACCAAATAAGGCTTCCAATCGATAACGGTTTGACGCAACTCGTCAGCGCGATTTAAACGCTGATAAAACCTTCCTTTCGCGTAATAATACCAGGCGTGCACAAGCGCTACATCAACTTGACTGCGTGCATTATCCAATTCATTAATAACGAGTTCAGCTTCGTCATATTGCCCACTAGCGAGTAACGAAGTAAACACACTAATCAAAGAAGCATACTTATTAGAGCCCTGGTAGTGAGGTAGACCAATTTCATATGTCTTTTGAAATTGCTCTGCGGCTAAAACATGTTGGCCTATGCGACCATAAATCAATCCAATATTATTATGTATATGGGCGATGGTTGGCGCTTCGCCTCGCAAGGAATAAAGTTCTAATAAAGTAAATAAACGCTTTAGCTTTTGACCTTCATCAATAGAGGCTTCACAGTACGTCATTAAGCCTAGTTCTGAACTCAAACTTATATCATCAAATTTGTCTGCGGCCAGCTCTTTTGACTGTCGATAAAAATTACAGCGGCGATTATCTTCTCTGATATCAAACAGAAATCCTTTTTGATATACGGCAAGTGCGTAATATCTTTCAGTTTGTTGTGCACTAGGATCAGCTATTATTGCATCGACTGTTGCTTCAGCTTTACTAAAATCACCATTACAAATTTGCCAATGAGTTTTCTCAAGTCGAAGTTGAAAACGCTGAAATTTGCTAATATTTGTGTTAGATAAATATTCATTTAACTGGGGGATTATGTCATCACTTGGGCAATCAAACGTTTTTACTTTGACATCCTTAATGAATTGATCGACTTCGCCTTGGTCTTGAGCATTTATGCTCAGCGCACAAATAATAAGGGGGAAAAATAATAAGCTTTTAATATTCAAAATAAACCAACTTTTAATAAACTGATTGCTATGAGAATAACAATTAGTGCTGAATTTCATCACTTTCGAAAAATAAATGAGTAAAAATAACTTGAAAAACTTATGCATAACAAAGTCAATCAAAAGGGGTTAGCGACTCCAGTCTAATAAGTTATTGTAGTGTAGACAACTAAAACGGCATATTACTTCTACACAATACCAACACATTTCTAAACGAGCACAACTGTTGTTTATATTCGCCGCTTGATAGCACTATTTGTTCTTCTATTAATCCGCTATAATGCGCGCCAATTTGGGCGGTAGCGTAAATAATTTTACGTTAAGCGAATAAAGCCCAAACAAGAATACATCTGAAAAAAACTAAGTAACAGTACAAAGTGCAATATAAAGTGCAAGGGCATAATTAAATGACAGTCAAACAGTTCAACCCAAAACAAACCACTACCATGGATGGACCCAAACAGGTTATTCAAGAGCAGTCAATTCAAGTGAAACAGCTCGATAATGCCCCACCAACAACCAAAATTGGTTTTGTATCCTTGGGCTGTCCAAAAAATTTGGTCGATTCAGAGCGTATCTTAACGCAATTACGGATTGAAGGTTATGACGTTGTATCAACTTATAATGACGCTGCTTTAGTTATCGTAAATACTTGTGGTTTTATCGATTCTGCCGTACAAGAATCATTAGATACTATAGGTGAAGCTCTTGCCAAAAACGGAAAAGTGATTGTAACGGGCTGCTTAGGAATAAAAGAAGACCAAATTCGTGAGGTTCATCCTAATGTATTATCTATTACTGGTCCGCATGCTTATGAAGAGGTCGTTAGCCAAGTTCATGAGCATTTACCTAAACCTGAATTTAATCCATTCTTAAACCTCGTGCCTGACCATGGCGTAAAACTGACACCAAAACACTTTGCCTATTTAAAAATATCTGAAGGCTGTAATCACCGGTGCACGTTTTGCATCATTCCCTCAATGCGAGGCGATTTAGTCAGTCGCCCCGTTGGTGAAGTGCTTAGTGAAGCAAAGAGATTGAAGGCTGCTGGTGTAAACGAACTGCTAGTTATTTCACAAGATACCAGTGCATATGGTGTTGATGTGAAGTATAAAACCGACTTTTGGGATGGCATGCCTGTAAAAACACACATGCAACAGTTGTGCGAGAAGCTTGGTGAAATGGACATGTGGATACGACTACATTATGTTTACCCCTACCCTCATGTCGATGCTCTGATCCCGTTAATGGCTGAAGGTAAAATACTGCCTTATTTGGATATTCCATTTCAACATGCGAATAAACGAATTCTTCGCCTAATGAAACGCCCAGGGAGTTCAGACAGAACTATCGAACGAATTAAAAAGTGGCGAGAAACTTGTCCTGAACTTATCATTCGCTCAACTTTCATTGTTGGCTTTCCTGGTGAGACCGAGGAAGAGTTTGAAGAGTTACTTACCTTTCTGAAAGAAGCACAATTGGATCGTGTAGGATGCTTTAAATATTCACCAGTGGATGGCGCAAAAGCAAATGACTTGCCTGATCCTATCGATGAAGACATAAAAGACATTCGCTTACAACGTTTTATGGAAGTGCAATCAGAAATCAGTAAACAACGCCTGTATGACAAAATAGGCAGCGAGTATAATATCGTTATTGATTCTGTAGATGCTGAAGGTGCTGTTGGACGTACTTTTGGTGACGCACCTGAAATAGATGGCGTAGTGCATTTGAATGGCGTGTTTGATGTTCAACCAGGTCAGCGGTTATGGGTAGAAATAATTCATACTGACGAACATGACCTATGGGCGGTGCCTGTTGAAGAAGAATACGAACAAGAAACTGAATCATCAGGTGAGTGAGGGGGCATACGTCCCCTTTGAAGCTAGTTGCGACTTGATAACCCAAGCTCACCAAGACTTACTGAAATTTATGTAAGTCTTCGGGTGTATCCACACCGTGTGGTGGTGCATGTTTTGCCACATCAACGTGAATTACATGCCCATGCCAAAGCACTCTTAATTGCTCCAAAGACTCAGTTTTTTCTAATTGCGTCGCAGCCATATTCTCATACTGCTTAACAAAACCCGCTCTATATCCATAAATACCAATATGTCGCAAATACACTGAGCTCAAATCACTCATATTAATCTTATCGACTGCCTTATTTGAAAACTCATCACGGTCGAACGGCATTGGAGCACGCGAAAAATACATTGCATGCTTGTTGCTATTAGTCACTACTTTCACCACATTTGAGTTGAAAATATCGAGCACATCGCTAATGGGGTAGCCTAGCGTTGCCATGGGTACTTTCGAATTATCGTGCAAGTTTTGTGCGACTTGTTGGATATTTATTGCGGGTATAAAAGGCTCATCACCTTGAACATTGACCACGATCGTATCGTCTGCATATTCTAAGCTAGCTAAAACCTCTGCAATTCGCGTTGTACCTGAATCATGGTCACTGCGAGTCATACAAACCTCAGCACCGAATGACCGAACCACGGTTGCTATGCGGTCGTCATCAGTAGCAACAATTACTTTTTGTGCTCCTGCTTCATTGGCTCGTTCAACAACGTGTTGGATCATCGGCTTACCTTTGATCAAAGCGAGCGGTTTACCTGGAAAACGAGTTGATCCGTATCGCGCTGGAATAACGACTATAAAATTCAAACTAGCTACCTTTTTGCTTTAATGTTTCCAACTCTTCTGAGGATAACTCTCTCGCCTCAGTATCGAGTAATACGGGTATGTTATCCTTTATAGGATAGGCCAAACGGTCAAAGCGACAAATCAGTTCGTTTTGTCCAACCGGAAGCAACAACTTACCTTTGCAAACAGGGCAAGCCAAAATATCTAACAATTGCTTATCAAAAGCCATGTGTGTCCTTAAAATTTTAGAGTAGATTGGGCTGCATAACCCTGATTCAATATAACCTGATTTAAACGTATTGTTGGTACATTTTTAACTTGTTATCAATGAGCTTGTAAATATTTTCTGAAATATTACCACTGACCTGCAAATACCAGCAATTATCATGCGCAAATGATTTGCATTTTACTGCGTCTTTTTCTGTCATCAGTACCATTCCCTCGGGAATATCTGACGATTTATACGCGTAATGATCTGCAAATCCAATGTTTTTTTCGCACCTAATTCCCATATCAGCTAACGTCGAGAAAAAACGATTCGGATCGCCAATTCCTGCAATTGCTGTGGCAGCTTGAACGGACAATGTAGGCTTAATTTCACCCGTTTTCACATTAACCCACTGATCGGGTTCCAAGATCATGCTTGCAGACTTATCTGCTACTGCAAAAATATCATTATTTGCTTGACCATTAAAAACCACCACATCAACACTGTTGAGTCTCGATACTGATTCTCTTAGCGGACCCATCGGCATTAGAAAACCATTTCCAACACCTCTACCATCCATTACCACAATTTCAAAATCTCTCTGTAATGCATAATGCTGCAAACCATCATCACAAATAATGACATCACAATGATGACTTTCAGCTAAGAAATTGGCACCTCGCACACGCTTGGGGTCGATTACTACTGGACAAGACAGACGGTGTTGCATAAGTGTAGGTTCATCACCCACAAGGCTTGGCTCATCGTTGCCTTTTACCAGATGCGGGAACTGTGTTTGTGAACCAGCATAGCCACGTGACAACACACCGCAGCGATAACCTTGCCCCAATAGATATTCTGCGACAGCAATGACAGTCGGCGTCTTACCATTGCCACCCACCGAAATATTACCAACAATAATTATGAAAGCGTTGGGTTTCGAGGATGCAAAAAGGCCGACCTTGAAGAACAATTTACGGAGCTTACTTAAACCGAGAAACAGAATGGTGATAGGTAATAATACCCACACCCATTTTTTATCTTCATACCAAGCATCATGTAACGCCATAATTAACCTTGAGAAAATTGCATTTTATGTAACTGCGCGTACATACCATCTTGAACAAGCAACTCGCTGTGGGTGCCTTTTTCAACCACTTCGCCCTGCTCTATTACCAATATCAGGTCTGCATTTTCGATGGTTGAAAGGCGGTGTGCAATAACAATATTGGTGCGGCTTTTTTGTAATTCTTCTAATGCGTGCTGTATCAGTTTCTCAGACTCAGTATCGAGAGCAGAGGTTGCTTCATCGAGTATTAGAATAGGGGAATCCGCCAGGATTGCTCTTGCGATGGCGATACGCTGTCTTTGTCCACCTGAAAGAGCGACTCCATTTTCACCTATAATCGTTTCAAATCCATTTTCTTGTTGCGCTACAAATTCAGACACATGAGCTGCTTTCGCTGCTTGCATTATTTGCTCTTTGGTCACCTTATCAGCGCAACCGTAAGCAATGTTGTTTGCTATCGTGTCGTTAAACAAGGTGACTTGTTGTGACACTAATGCAAATTGTCTTCGTAATGAGGTTAATGTAACGTCGTTAAGCGCAACACCATCAATCGATATCTCGCCCGATTCAGGTCGATAAAAACGCGTTAGTAAACTCGACAATGTAGACTTACCACTACCCGAACGTCCAACCAGCGCAATGGTCTGCCCAGCATTAATAACAAATGAAACATTACGCAGCGCAGGCTGGCTTTTACTCGGGTAGGTAAAGGTTACGTCTTTAAACTCTACGTTGCCTTGTGCACGAGCTAACTCTTTGTTACCTGTGTCCATTTCAATGTCTTGGTCTAGTAATTCAAATATACTTGCACAGGCTGCCATACCTTTTTGAAATTCATTATTTACCGTCGTAATTTGTTTTAGCGGCTTTAACAATGCCATCATAGATAGCACCACGGCGACAAATACGCCTGGGCTTAACTCATTTAGCATGGTTGGCGTGCTTGCAAGATATAGGACGAATGCTAATGCGATCGAGGCGATCACTTGAATAGTAGAAACGCTTAGGATTTGCGTTGTGGCCAACTTCATCGTTTGCTGACGATTGTTATTGTTAGTCTGTTGAAACTTATCTGACTCTAATTTTTGACCGCCAAACATCAATACTACTTTATGGCCTTTGACCACTTGTTCAACGCCAGTTGTTAGCGATCCCATTGCCTTTTGTATCTCTTTACTGATTTTTCTGAAACGCTTACTGACAACACTCACAATAATACCAACAACAGGCCCTATAAGCAGAAAAATTAACGACAATTGCCACGAATTAATGAACATGACTACAAGTAAACCAATAACAAATGCCCCCTCACGGATGAGTATTAAGAAAGCTTTTCCTGCTGCATTGGCTACCTGTTCAGTATCAAACGTTACTTTGGAAATGAGCGTGCCCGCAGACTGATGATCATGGAATTCAACGGGCAAGTGAATATACTTATCAAACAATTGCTGGCGCATTTTCATGACAACTTGAGAACTTATCCAGCTTAACGTGTAACTTCCCATAAAATTAAACAGACCACGTATGATGAAGAGTGGAACGATGGCAAGTGCTGCAATTCTTAAAAAATCTGAACTCGTGTCTTTTAAGCCGACATCAATCATCGGCTGTAATTGCGAAATCACATAAGCATCTATGCCTGCATAGCCCAGCATACCTAGTATAGCGATGAAAAACGGAAATTTAAACGGCGCTAAGTAGGTCAGGAATCGTTTGACAACTTTTGGCTCATTTTCGATACTCGCAGTCATTCTGATCCTTTCTTCTATTTACTAATTCGGTGAGCTGTTTATTTAGTTTGAACTTTTTGCGTCCAGTATTCTACCGTAAGCCCTCGAATTCACAAAGCTTTGCTGGCGAGTAGTCGTTTCCTTATTTTATTTGCATGTACCATGGCGAGAACCAACGCTGACGATAGGCTGTAGATTTCACCTTACCATTCGAAAATTCAAAGACAACCTCACCGTCATAAGCCGTATTATATACAGTCGCATTCACCTCGTTAAAGTTTGCCAAAACGCTGGCATGCGGAAATCGCCATTGATTATAGTAGCTGCTACTAATCACGACGTATTCGGGGGATACGGCCTGAATAAAAGGCCGAATTGAGGATGTTTTGCTACCGTGATGTGCAGCCACTAATACATTCGCTTTTAATTTTGTACTACCTGTATTCACGCTAACGAGCGCCTGCTCCGCTTCTTTTTCAATATCACCCGTCAACAGCACACTGGCGCCTCTACCAGCTATTTTTATTACACAGGAATGATTGTTATCATTCCCCGATTCGTTGGCACCGGGCCACAAAATAGTTAATGTTAATTTCCCCCATAAAATACTATCCTCCGCGGTGCATCCTTTAGCGGGCGTAAGCCACTGGATAACGTTGTAATGCGAAAAAACAAACCTATTGCCCCCAGCATGGTCATTATCCATATGGCTATTGATTAAATAATCGAGCTTTGGAATGCTTAAGTTAGTTTTAGAAAACGGCATCATCACTTGGGTTTGTGCCATGAAATATGGCGCAATCACTGTTTTAGCCAAGCTGCCGCCATTGATAAAAGACTGCCCTGTGTCATACAGCAAATATTGATTATTTTGACGCACGAGCACACTTAAGCCTTGCCCGATATCGAAAACCCTTACCGACCAAGTTCCGCGATCAGCTTCTCTCGTCATGCTTTGACATAAAACCGCAAGGCTTAGTGTGCCGATAACTTTTCTGCGGTGCGGCCAATGAGGTAAAAATATGATCAGCAGTGAAATAAGCATAATAAGCCATGTTATAGGAGGTATCCCTTGAACTTCTATGCTCGCATGTTGCAAATTATTAACTACTTGCATAAACAACATAAGTTGTTCAAAACACCAATCTACTGCTTGAAGGAGTGGTTTTAAAAACAGATTTATATTAAACAGTATCAGCATGACTATCAG
>JBLIKA010000111.1:0-11088 GCA_047637355.1 Glaciecola sp.
CTGCAAATCCTGCATATCAGGCTCCATTGGTTAATGAGTCTCTTTTACTTGATATTGCGATTGGCGATAAGATTTTTATAGTCGGTGAAAGAGGGCATATTTTAACGGGTACAACACAGCAAAACTTAACGCAAGTTTCAGTTCCCACTCGAACCACATTAACAGCCGTGACAATTGTTGGCGCAAATGCTTGGGCTGTAGGTCACGATGCCAGCATTTTACATTCATCTGACGGAGGCCATAGTTGGCAGCTACAGTTGAGCATGCCTGAATTGGATCGCCCATTTCTTGATGTGTTATTTAAGGACAAAAAGTCTGGCGTTGCTGTTGGCGCCTATGGCTTGTTTTATAGAACAAACGATGGTGGCGCAACTTGGCAGAAAGAGCTGCATGCATCAGTGCTTCCAAAAGACGATATTGATTATTTAGACAGCATTAAGGACGAACCTGCTTTTTACGAAGAGGAATTGTCATTTATTTTGCCGCATTTTAATCGACTTAGTTATGCTAACGGCAAATTGTATATGGCTGGTGAGGCTGGAATGCTAGCAGTTAGTAAGGATTTTGGACGGTCTTGGTTACGTTTTGATATCGCTTATAAAGGTTCTTTTTTTGACGTTCAAGAAACTCAAAGTGGTCAACTCATTGCTGTTGGCCTGAGAGGGAATATATTTCTAGCGAATGATGATTCGCAAGAATGGAACAAGCTCCAAACTTGTGTTACTACTTCATTAAATTCAATTATCGATGGAAAAAATAATAATATTTACATTACGGGCAATAATGGCGTTTTATTATCACTAGATAAAACTAAAGTATCTGTTAAAGAATACTATCCAGCTAATGATGAAGGATGTTCAATTCATATTTCGATCAACAAGTTAGAAAATGACTTAAGTGATTCTATATTGAATGGATTGGTAATTAACGACGCTATGCTTGCTGTAACAGCATCAGGCATAAAGCAAATTGAGTTAAAATAATTAGTATGACAAATTTAATCAACGCAGTAGAAAAAGCAGTTTTTCGGCACAGAATCGCAGTGATTGCTTTTTTCTCCATAATCACTCTAGTCCTTTTTTATAATGCTGCCCAATTGAAACTAGACGCAGGATTTGAAAAGAACATCCCATTAAATCATGAGTACATGCAGACCTACATGAAGCATCGTCAAGATTTTGGTGGTGCTAATAACGTGCTGGTTTCGGTATGCGATAAGAATGGTAATATCTTTAATCAAAACTTTTTTGATACTTTTAAAAATGTCCATGACCAAGTGTTTTTTATTAATGGCGTTAACAGGTCTCTAGTAACGTCTTTGTTCTCACCGGCAACGCGTTTTACTGAAATCGTGGAGGGTGGTTTTTCTGGTGGGCCTGTAATACCTGCCGATTTCGACTCGTCAAATCCAGCTGCATTGGATTTAGTTCGAAAGAATATTGATAAGGCAGGTATCTTGGGCCGACAGGTATCTAGTGATTTCCAATGTGCCATGGTAACTGCACAATTACTCGATATAGACCCTGAAACGGGACTGCAATTAGACACCTTAGCAATAGCTAAAGAGTTAGAAACGCAGCTTCGTGGTCTTTATGAGAATGAAGCAACTTCAGTACATATTATTGGCTTTGCAAAAATGATCGGTGACGTGGCAGAGGGTGCAAAAGACGTACTATTATTCTTTGCAATTGCTATCGCCATTACTGCGATCATGGTTTTCTTCTTTTCAAAATCTATTATGCTCACTTTCTTGCCGTTATTTTGCTCAATAATAGCAGTGATATGGCAATTGGGTTTATTAACCTTACTTGGCTTTGGTTTAGATCCAATGTCTATTCTCGTTCCGTTTTTGGTGTTTGCTATTGGCGTTAGTCATGGTGTGCAAATGATAAATGCGGTGGGTAAAAAAGTATCTTCAGGAATGGATGTCAAGCTCGCATCTCAGTACGCATTTCGAACCCTACTCATACCAGGTGGTATAGCGCTTCTGTCCGATACCGTTGGCTTTATGACTTTGCTCGTTATTGATATCGGTATCATTCGAGAACTAGCGATTACAGCCAGTATGGGGGTTGCAGTCATTATTTTAACTAATTTATTATTGTTACCTGTATTGATGTCTTATGTGAAGGTATCCGATAAATACAAGGCCAAATTTGTTGCATCAGCTGAAAAGCATGCAAACAGCTGGGATATAGTTGCGAAGTGCGCTAGCCCGAAGGTCGCTATCGTCATTGTTGCAGTTACCGCAGTCCTGTTTGGTTTTGGCTTCATACAATCACAAAAATTAAAAATTGGTGATTTACATGCAGGTGCACCAGCACTGCATGAAGAATCACGCTATAACCAAGACACATTCTTAATTACCGACAAATTCGAAATTACAGTGGACTATATCTCAGTTATAGTCGAAACCAAAGTCGATGCCTGTACTGAGTTTGAGTACATGACCGCGATGGATGAGTTTCAGTGGAAAATGGAAAATATTGAGGGTGTTCAATCTGCCATTTCGATCGCATCGGTAGCTAAGCGCGTTAATGCAGGTTACAACGAGGGCAATCCTAAGTGGGAAGTACTGCCAAGAACTCAATCAACAATGGTGCAAGCAATTTCTCGGGTACCTACTTCAACTGGGCTGTTAAATAGAAATTGCTCCGTCATGCCTATTATTCTGTTTATGGAAGATCACAAGGCTGAAACGATTGAAAGAATTGTTGCAGCGGTCAAAGAGATTAGTCAAGAATATGCAACCGATGGCCTGCAATTCAAACTTGCGTCAGGTCCTGTTGGCGTAATGGCGGCGACTAACGAAGCAGTAAAAGAATCACAAAATCCAATGTTGTACTATGTATTTGGTGCGGTAATTATATTGTGTCTCATCAGCTTTAGGTCAATAAGAGCGACATTAGCTGTTGTTATTCCGTTGTATGTTGTGTCGGTTTTGGCACAAGCACTAATGACTTATTTAGAAATTGGCTTAACTGTTTCAACCTTACCCGTTATTGCATTGGGTGTCGGCATTGGCGTTGATTACGGTATTTATATACTTTCTACAATGACGCTCAAACTCCGAGAGGGAATGTCAGTTCAAGCTGCTTACCTTGAAGCGTTAAAAGAACGTGGTAGCGCAGTATTGTTTACAGGTATCACCTTAGCGATCGGCGTAAGTACATGGGTATTTTCCACTCTCAAATTCCAAATGGATATGGGCATATTGCTAACATTTATGTTTATTGTGAATATGCTAGGTGCAATTATTGTACTTCCAGCCATTGCTAGACTATTGTGGTTTAGATCGGTGGAAAAATAATTTTGAGTAATTATTAGAAAAAAGGCCGTAAGGCCTTTTTTTATGCACAAATTGAACATGCTTATGCACTTTGTAAATTAAAGGTTAAATATAGCTTTCAAAACGTTAATAATTTGGCGAGAATACCGATAGTATAAGAGATAGATAAGGTTAGCCGATGCTGACGGCTTATTATTTGTTCACTTTAAATAAGTGAAAAGCATCGAACAACTTACCTTAAATCCCAAACACAACATACAACTAATGAGAACGTAAATGTCGGTAACAACCCATCAGCATTCTGTTTTACTTGAGCGTGTTTTTTCCCTAATTGATGAGAAAGTGGTTAACGGTGACGCAGCGTTAATTCAACAATTTGCACGATTGTTATATAAAAACATGTCGTTTGAAGACATTAATGGACGCAGTGATAGTGACCTTTATGGCGCAACATTGAGTTTATGGCAACTCACACAGACCTTTACTGTGGATAGCCCATGTATAAAAGTATTTAATCCTGAAATTTCCAAACATGGTTGGCAGTCTTCGCATACCATCATAGAAATTATTATTAAGGATCTACCGTTTTTAGTTGACTCGGTTCGCATGGCCATTAATCGATTCGGCTTCGCCGCCCACCTTCTACTGCATTCTCCGATGCATGTAAACCGCAGTAAAGAAAACAAAGTAATGGGCTTCGTTGACAGTAAGTCAAGGTCCAATAAAAACTCGTCTGAGACTGTAATTTTTGTAGAAATAGATCGACAAGCTAAAAGGTCGGATATCGATAAACTGAGAAATGAATTGTTATCAGTAGTCGATGAAGTTTCTCTTTCCGTTGCGGATTGGCAGCCGATGCGAGACAAATTGTCTACCATTACCAATAACTTTGAAAAATCAAAATCAATTGCGTCTTCAGCTATTAAATCGCAAGGCAAAACTTTTCTAAATTGGTTGAACGATCATAACTTCACGTTAATGGGATATCGTTATTATCAGGTGAAGGCGATTGAAGGTGACCATCGTTGGATACCAGAGAATGATTCCAGTCTTGGATTGATGAAAAACTCTATCAACAATCGTCAACGAGTTCTGTCTAATTTGCCCACAACCGCAAGAGATGCAGCTCTGAGTGATAATCCGTTAATTCTTACCAAAACAAACAGTCGCGCTCGCGTTCATCGTCCCGCTTACATGGATTACGTTGGGATTAAAGAGTTCGATGAGCAAGGTAATGTCACTGGAGAGCATCGGTTTTTAGGTTTATATTCCGCTTCGTTTTATAACAGCAGTGCAACAGACTTACCGATGTTACGTGAGAAAATTGAACGGATGTGTGAAATATCTGGGTTTGATAAGGGTACTCATGCGTATAAAGCATTTGTAAATATCGTCGAAACGTATCCACGTGATGAACTACTGCAAACATCAGATGAAGAGCTCGCGCAGATTGTAAAAGGTATATTTCAAATGCAAGAGCGAGGGATTTCCCGCTTATTTGTTCGTAAAGATGCATTTGGCCGTTACTATTCTTGCCTAGTTTATGTGCCAAGAGAACGCTACAACACACAATTAAGAACAGAGACACAAGCTTTGCTTAAGCGCTCGTTTAAGTCAGATGAAGAAGTCGAATTTAATACGTATTTCTCTGAATCTGTGTACGCTCGTACGCATTACATCGCCCGCGTAAAAAATAATAATATGGAGTTTGATGTGAAAGAAATTGAAGATAATTTGATTGAGCTAACGAAGTCATGGCAAGACAAGTTAGCGGCCAAAATCACATCTGCATATGGTGAAGCAAGAGGTAAGGCGATTCAGAAAAAGTACGTTAATGCATTTAGTCGTAGCTATGCGGAACATAGCTTGCCAAGTGCTGCGTTGGTTGATATTGAGCGAGTTGAGTTATTATCAGACGAAAACAAACTCGATATTCTTTTCTATCGTCCTCAGGAAGAAAGTGCACAAAGTGATATTGTTAAACTAAAGTTGTATCACCGTCACGTGCCAATTCACTTGAGTGATGTGCTACCAATGTTGGAAAACTTTGGCTTACGTGTCATAGATGAAAGTCCGTTTCGAGTAACAGATGATGAGGGCGTGGTCAGTTGGATCATGGACTTCAGCATGCTGCACAAGAACGGACAAAACTTCCATATGGAAAAAGCCCAAGAGCTTTTCCAAGATGCGTTTACTAAAACATGGAACAAAAGTCTTGAGGATGATGGTTTTAACCGTCTAATTCTTAGTGCGGGCATTAGAGGACGCAACGTAACTATATTGCGTGCATACGCCAAATATATGCGCCAAATTGGAACCTCATTTAGTATCGATTATATGGCTAACACGCTTTCTAACTATCCGGATATTGCGACTGATGTCGTCAGTTTATTCAGATTATTGTTCTGTCCTACCATCAAGCGTATGCCGAAGAAAATAGAAACCTTAAAAGCTGAAATTTTGGCTAAACTTGACAATGTATCGAACCTAGATGATGACCGTATAATACGTCGCTATTTAGAATTATTGAATGCCACGTTGCGTACTAATTTCTACCAAAATGATAGTGCAGGTAATGAGAAGTCTTATATATCATTCAAATTGTTGCCGAGTGAAATTAGTGATATGCCACTACCGGTGCCTAAATTTGAAATATTTGTATATTCCCCGCGTGTTGAGGGTGTGCATTTACGCGGCGGTAAAGTTGCTAGAGGTGGCTTGCGCTGGTCTGATAGACAAGAAGATTTCAGAACAGAAATTTTGGGTTTAGTTAAAGCACAACAAGTCAAAAATACGGTTATTGTACCTGTCGGTGCAAAAGGCGGTTTCGTATGTAAGGCTATGCCGGCGGATGCTGACAGAGCTACCATACAAGCGGAAGGACAAGCATGCTACAAAATATTCGTACGTAGTTTGCTCGATATCACTGATAATATTATTGAAGGTGAAATCATTCCACCGAAAGATGTTATTAGATTAGATGAAGATGACCCATATTTGGTAGTTGCGGCAGATAAAGGGACTGCCACTTTTTCCGATATTGCGAACGGCATTTCAGATGAATTTAGTTTTTGGTTAGGCGATGCTTTCGCATCAGGCGGCAGTGTTGGTTACGATCATAAAAAAATGGGCATTACCGCTCGTGGGGCTTGGGAATCGGTAAAACGTCATTTCCGTGAAATTGGAATCGATTGTCAAACAACACCGTTCACCGTTGTTGGAGTTGGTGATATGGCCGGTGATGTTTTTGGAAATGGCATGTTGCTATCCGAAAAAACGCAAATTGTATGCGCGTTTAACCACCTGCACATATTTTTTGACCCAAATCCAGACGAAAAATCGAGTTATAAAGAACGCCTTCGTTTGTTTGAAGATCCCTCGCTTAGTTGGGATGACTACAACAAAAAACTCATATCGAAAGGTGGAGGAATATTTAAGCGCTCTGTAAAAGCCATTCCTTTATCACCAGAGATGAAAAAATGGCTGGGTACTCGACAAGCAACGATGACGCCAAATGAATTGATCCACAATACATTAAAGATGCCCGTCGATCTTATTTGGAATGGTGGAATTGGTACTTACGTTAAGAGTTCGAAAGAGTCACATTCCGAAGTTGGGGATAGAGCTAATGACACAACTCGTGTGAACGGCAAAGATGTGAGAGCTAAAATTATCGGTGAGGGAGGCAATTTAGGTCTTACCCAACTCGGTCGTATTGAATTAGCCGCAAACGGTGTTTATGTTAATACTGATTTTATTGACAATGTGGGTGGTGTAGATTGCTCAGATAATGAAGTTAACATTAAGATTTTATTAAACACATTGGTTAATGCCGGAGATCTGACGTTAAAACAACGAAATGCTTTGCTATATGAAATGACGGATGATGTGTCAGATATCGTAATTCAGGATTGTTATCGCCAAACACAGTCAATTTCAATTACTAATTTGGCAGGTGTAAAGCAACTAAAAGAGCAGTTGCGTTTCATTCACGGTTTAGAGAAAGAAGGGTTATTAAATAGAGAACTTGAGTTCATCCCTTCAGATGATGAAATTTCAGATAGAGTGATAACCGGCCAAGGTCTCACAAGACCAGAGCTTGGAGTATTAATCTCTTATGGAAAAATGGTACTGAAAGACAAATTTAATATTCCACAAATCACGAACAATCCTTATTACAATAAGTTGTTAGTAAATGCCTTCCCTCCAGTATTGCGCGAAAAGTACCAAGCACAAATGCAAGAACATCCGCTTAGAAGTGAGATTATTGCAACTAAATTAACCAATGAAATGGTTAATGATATGGGCTTAAATTTTGTATATCGTCTGCAAGAAGAAACCGGTGCGCTTGTTGAGCAAGTAGCTGATGCTTATACAGTGGTAAAGGGCGTGTTAGATGTATCGTCTCTATGGGAAAGCGTTGAGGGCCTTGATAATAAAATTGATGCCCAATTACAATTGAAAATATTAGACAAAATGCGTCGAATTTTGCGTAGAACCTGTCGTTGGTATATTCGTCACGGAGGTAAAACAGAAAGTATAGAGCAAGCAATTAGTCGTTATAAGCCAGCTTTTAAAGCGGTTTCAGAAAATTTAGGTAGTTATTTAGTTACTGCTGAATTTGAAGAAGTTCAAGCTGAAACGAAACGCTTAATTGAGGCTAAAGTGCCTAAAGATGTTGCTTACCGAGTTGCGGGTTTAAGTAATATGTTCTCAAGCATGGATTTAGCTCAAATTGCCGAACTTGAGAAGCGACCTGTTGAGGTTGTTGCAAGACTGTATTATCAATTAGGTTCACGCTTCGAATTACATTGGTTCTTAGAACAAATTAACCAACAGTCTGTTTCAAATCACTGGCAAGCATTGGCGAGAGCTTCGTATAGGGAGGAACTAGATTGGCAACAGCGTATATTAACATCAGTTTTGTTGAACATTGAACCTGAAGAGAATGATGCGGATAAGATTTTAAACGATTGGTGCCAAGCAAATAAAAACGTCTTAAAGCGCTGGTATCACATGATGGCGGAGTTTAAAACAGCAGATAATCACGAATTTGCTAAATTTTCTGTCGCATTAAGAGAATTGATGCTGTTAAGCGTGAAGGCAAACCATTAGAATATACCCGTTTGCAAATAGCCCTGCTTCGCGGGGCTTTTTTTTAGTTTGGGGAAACTGTGTATTCTTTAGTTCAAAAATTTTTATTAAGTCGTGATCCAGAATGGAGTCACGACGTTTCTATTGGCTTTCTTAAACATTCTCAACGTAATTTCATGTCAGGCTTTTATGCACAGCAACTACCTGAAAAACCAGTTAATTGCTTAGGGATGACATTCAAGAATTCGATTGGTTTAGCTGCAGGCTTGGATAAAAACGGTGAATGTATTGATGCCTTCGCTGCTATGGGCTTTGGTTTCATCGAAGTAGGGACTGTTACTCCAAAACCGCAGGCTGGTAATGACAAACCTCGACTATTTAGATTGGTCGAACACAACGCAATTATTAACCGAATGGGATTCAATAATAAAGGTGTAGATTATCTGGTTGAGCAAGTCAAAAAGTCTAAGTATAAAGGCATTTTAGGTATTAACATTGGCAAAAATAAAACCACACCCGACGAAAGTGCTTTAGAAGATTATTTGTATTGTTTGGGTAAAGTATATGCTTATGCCTCTTATATTACCGTTAATATTTCCTCTCCAAACACTCCAGGCTTGCGGAATCTGCAATATGGAGAAGCACTTGATAACTTATTGGCAGGTCTAAAAGAACGCCAACTAACACTGCAAATCAAACATAAAAAGTATGTACCAATATTAATAAAAATTGCCCCCGACTTGAGCGACGATGAAGTTAAATCAATTGCTGCATCATTAATCAATTCAAAAATGGATGGCGTAATTGCCACTAACACAACGCTCGATCGTGAACGTGTTCAGGGCCATGAATATGCTAATGAAGCCGGCGGTTTGAGTGGCGAAGTTCTCACCGATAAGAGTCTTACTATCACAAAAATACTAGCCGAAGCCTTGGATGGCAAAATGCCAATTATTGGTGTCGGTGGTATTAGCAATCCGCATGATGTAAAACGTAGAATCCAGGCAGGGGCTACATTAGTTCAGGTTTATTCATCTTTCATTTACCAAGGTCCACAACTTATAAAGGAGCTTGTTAATGCATAAGCTAATTGTAACGACATCTAAAGGACTCGATGAACTTCTAAAAACAGAAGTAGAACAAATTCTTAGCCAGTTTAATCTTGCGTCACCGATCTTAGATATTAGCGATAGTGCAGATTCAGAGGACATCAACGATGACTATGAATTACCGACGTTGCAGCTACAACCCGGTCAAGTCTCTTTTGTCGGAAGCTTAAGAGACGCTTATCAACTCTGCCTTCATTCACGACTCGCTAATAGAGTTTTGCTGGTTGTTGCAGAGGGCAAAGTGAATAGTGCTGAAGAATTATATGATGTTGCCAAAGAAGCTGATTGGCCGTCACAGTTTGACACTTATGTGCCGTTCATGATCCAGTTTAATGGCACTAATAATGCAATTAATAACAGTCAATTTGGCGCATTAAAGGTAAAAGATGCTATTGTCGACCAATTCCAAGAAGCGGGTCATGAGCGCCCGTCGGTAGACAAACTAAAGCCGGGTATAGTCATTCAAGCGAGATTGAGACGTGATAATCTAAATCTATGTATCGATCTTTCGGGGGGGAGTTTGCATAAAAGAGGGTATCGTGACGGTGCTGGTGAAGCACCGTTAAAAGAACATGTTGCTGCGGGCATACTGATGCGCAGTGGCTGGGCCCAAAATACAAGCAAGGTGCTGTTGGATCCAATGTGCGGTTCAGGAACCATTCCTATTGAAGCTGCAATGATGGCAGCAAACATACCGCCTAACTTAGGTAAAGAAACATGGGGGTTTGAGCATTGGAATCTGCATGAGCCAACCGTGTTTAAAGAGGTTGTAGAACAAGCTAAAATGCATATCACGGTGCCTAGTGCAGCTATTTATGCTTATGATTTAAGTACTACGTTAGTTGATCTGGCTGAGCAAAATGCAGTGAGGGCAGGAGTCGCAGATTATATAACATTTAAACAATGTGATGTATTGGATGCAGTGGTCGTTGATGCTGATTCAAAATCAAACTCTGCAGCGACCGCCATCGGCGGAACTGAGAATAAAGGCTATATCGTATCCAATCCACCTTACGGTGAAAGACTTGGTGACTATACGTCATTGCTTCCATTATTTGACAAGCTGGGGCACCATCTAAAAAAGCATTTTGCGCTTTGGCATGTTTCCTTATTGAGTTCAAATCAAGATCTACTCAAAGCACTAAAGCTCAGATATACAAAAAGCTATAAACTGATGAACGGTAAACTTGAGTGTGTACTCATGAATTACCATATTAGCGGTCAAAATTTGGAAATATTTGAGAGTCAAACAGATGAAAATCATGAGTTTGCTAATCGCTTGCGTAAGAATTTAAAAAGACTTAAACCGTGGATAAAACGCAGTAACACTAATGCCTATCGTATTTATGACGCGGACTTACCGCACTACAACCTTGCTATTGATATATATAATGATTGGGTAGTTGTGCAGGAGTATGCAGCTCCAAAAGATGTACCAGAAGAAAAAGCGAAACAACGTCTGCAAGAAGCACTAATTCATATTCCAAAAGTATTGGGCATTCCAGCAAGTAAGATGTCAGTAAAAGTTCGACGCCAAAACAAAGGTAAAGAACAATATGAAAAAGTCGCTCAGAAAGGGCAGCGAGTCATTGTTCA
>JBLIKA010000112.1:0-10911 GCA_047637355.1 Glaciecola sp.
AACGATGCTTTTTATGATGAAGCGGTTGCGTTCATTACCCAAACACGCCGCGCTTCGGTATCAAGTGTACAACGCAAGTTTAGAATTGGATATAACCGAGCGGCTCGTTTAGTTGAACAAATGGAACAGAGCGGTGTCGTAAGTTCACCCGGCCACAATGGCAACAGAGAGGTCTTAGCACCACCTCCACCAAAGGATTAGATTATGTTGACTCTGGTTACAAATGAACGGTTCAGTTTAATTTCAAATAGAATTCAAGCTATAAGTGTAGCTGCTATGATAGGAGTTAGTTCGATCACAATCAGCAGTATTGCGTTAAGTGCTGAGTCAGTTGCGCAAGACGCGCAGAAGGTAATGCCGAAGACTGAGCTAAAAATCAAACTCAGCAAACTAGTTTCATACTCAGCTAGCTTTTCGCAGAGCATTTCTGATCTTACGGGTAAAGAATTACAACGTTCTTCAGGCAAATTGACTTTAAAAACGCCCAATATGCTGCGTTGGGAAACCCAATTACCAGATGAGACGCTTCTAATTGCAGACGGAACAACAGTATACAGTGTTGATCCATTTGTAGAGCAAGTAACGGTAATGCAGCAGGATTCGATAACCCAAAACAATCCTTTAATGCTGCTTGTTTCAGATGATGAGAAACAGTGGGATACCGTTACCGTTGAGAAAGTTCAGTCGCGTTTTGTAGTGATTTCAAAAGATGAAAATGCAAATATTGTTTCATTGAACATTGAGTTTAACGGTGATGAGCTTTCTCGCCTACAATCAACAGATAGACAGCAACAGAAGAGCCTATTAGTATTTTCAAATATAGCGCAAAATCAAATGGTTCCGCAGTCATTGTTTTCGTTTGATATTCCGCTAAATTACATTATCGACGACCAACGTAATCAATAATAGAGCTAAGTGCCAGCAACCTAAATGGTTGCTTCTATCGAGTGAAAAATGAAATCCTCTGCATACAAACCGCTCGCTAGTTTACTAAGACCAAAACGTCTTAGTGACTATGTGGGACAGTCTCATTTAATCTCAAAGCAGGGCACTATTTCTAGAATGCTCGAGCAAAAGAACTGCTATTCAATGATTTTCTGGGGGCCACCCGGTACAGGTAAAACAACATTAGTTCATTTAATTGCAGAGCAGCTTGATGCGGATGTAATCGAACTTTCAGCCACCAATTCAGGGGTAAAAGAAATACGAGCTGCTATTGGCGAGGTGAGCGGTTCGCTAACTTCGGGCACATCAGACCTGTTTGCAAAACAAAAAGTCGTATTTGTAGATGAAATACATCGTTTTAATAAAAGTCAGCAAGACGCATTTCTGCCCTATGTAGAAAGTGGCCATATTATACTTATTGGCGCGACAACAGAAAATCCAAGCTTTTCGGTAAATCGTGCTTTGCTTTCTCGTTTACGTGTGTTTATTTTAGAAAAATTAAGCACTGACGAT
The DNA here is from genome assembly GCA_047637355.1 of Glaciecola sp. Lineage (GTDB taxonomy): Bacteria > Pseudomonadota > Gammaproteobacteria > Enterobacterales > Alteromonadaceae > Glaciecola. The sequence goes on from JBLIKA010000112.1 coordinate 1,459, forward strand.
TTAATTAAGCTATTAAAGAGTGCGATTGAATTTTTGCAAGAAAGAGAAAATAAGCACATTGAATTCGAAGAAAATGCAGCACTAGCGCTTGTTACGCAGGCAAATGGCGACGCAAGAAGTTTGTTAATGTCGATAGAAATTTGTAGTGACTTGGCAAGTGACGGTGAAAAGATAAGCCTAGAATTAATTAAAAAAGCGACAGGTGCTAAAACATTAGCGTTCGATAAAAACGGTGACCATTATTATGACTTGTTATCTGCATTTCATAAATCAGTAAGAGGCTCATCCCCCGATGGCGCTTTATATTGGTTTTGTCGACTACTGAAAAGTGGCGGTGACCCCTTAGTGATTGCACGACGCTTACTAGCAATTGCATCTGAAGATATCGGAAATGCTGATCCTAGGGCATTACAAGTTTGCTTAAACAGCTGGGATCTCTACCACCGAGTAGGTCCTGCTGAAGGAGAGAGGGCGCTTGCCCAAGCCGTAATTTATTGCGCCCTCGCACCAAAGAGCAACGCTGTATACTCGGCTTTCAAAAAAGCACAGCAACTGATTGATGACACACCAAGTTACGACGTTCCTAGCCACCTAAGAAATGCACCTACCAGTTTGGCCATACAGATGGGACATGGCGAAGGCTATCGCTATGCTCACAACGAGCCTAATGCTTATGCCGCTGGTGAGTCTTATTTACCTCCTGATATTGCGAAACAGGTTTTTTATACTGCGACCGATAGAGGTTTGGAAAAGCAATTGAGTGCTAAAATGGCTTACTTAGCACAACTTGATGCGCAAGCTCAGGCGCAAGGAAAGTCGAGAAAAGATAAAGAGAGTAATTAAAATGCATACCTTTCAAATATATTTGTTTGTAGCAATTGGTGGAGCAGTGGGCGCTTCCATGCGTTATTTTATTCTACAAATTGCGACTAATCTATTGGGAAAGAGCTTTCCATTTGGTACTCTTGCGGTAAACGTATTGGGTTCGTTTCTTCTGGGCTTGTTGTATGCTTTTATACAGCAAGATGATGGAGATAACACAGGTTTTAGGGTATTAGTAGGTATTGGTCTGCTCGGCGCATTTACTACCTTTTCAACCTTTTCACTCGATACAGTACTATTGATTCAGCAAGGTGAAATAATTAAAGCCTCGCTAAATGTATTTTTCAACGTCACTGTTTGTCTTATTTCAGTGTGGTTGGCTTTATTAATTTTCAAAGGATAATATAAAAAATGTTGGATCCTCGATTACTCAGAAATAACCTTGACGAAGTTGCTGCTAAATTACAATCACGTGGCTATTCGCTCGATGTTGCTGCACTAACTGAGTTAGAAGAAAAACGTAAAGTGTTACAAGTTGCAACCCAAGATTTACAAAACGAACGCACAGTACGTTCCAAAGCAATAGGCAAAGCAAAAGCGTCAGGCGAGAATATTGAGCCTTTGTTGGCTGATGTCAGTGGCTTAGGTGAAAAGCTTGAAGAGGCTAAATCAAGTCTTGAACAGGTAATGAATGCTCTTAATATCATTTATCAAGAAACACCAAATTTACCGTGTGATGAAGTGCCTATAGGTAAAGACGAAAGTGAAAATCAGGAAGTACTTAAGTGGGGTGAAATACCAACGTTTGACTTTGACGTTAATGACCATGCTGATGTGTCAGCAAGATTGAATAATGGACTTGATTTTGAAACAGCGGCGAAATTATCTGGTTCACGATTTGTTGTTATGAATGGCGCTGTAGCCAGAATGCATAGAGCGCTCGGTCAGTTCATGCTCGATACACATACTCAAGAGCATGGTTATCAAGAGGTCTATGTTCCTTATCTTGTTAACTCCGAAAGCCTTTACGGAACGGGGCAATTACCTAAATTCGGTGAAGATTTATTTCATACTAAACCGGCAACGGAAGAAGGCCAGGGCATGTCACTGATCCCAACTGCAGAAGTACCTTTGACCAATATAGCCCGAGACGAAATATTTCCTCTCGAGGCTCTACCTATAAAAATGACGGCACATACACCTTGTTTCAGAAGTGAAGCTGGTTCATATGGGCGTGATACTAAAGGACTCATTCGTCAGCATCAATTTGATAAGGTCGAGATGGTTCAGTTGGTCCACCCAAGTAATTCAATGCAAGCGTTAGAAGAATTAACAGGTCATGCTGAAGTTATCTTACAAAAACTAGGATTAGCGTATCGTAAAGTTCTTTTATGCACGGGTGACATGGGCTTTGGCTCAAGCAAAACTTATGATTTAGAGGTTTGGCTTCCAGCACAAGACACTTATAGAGAAATTTCTTCGTGTTCCAATATGGGCGATTTTCAAGCACGCAGAATGCATGCTAGATACAAATCGCACGATATGAAAAAACCAGAATTGCTGCATACTTTAAACGGTTCTGGTTTAGCAGTTGGCAGAACGTTAGTCGCAATACTGGAAAATTATCAACAAGCTGATGGCAGCGTAAAAGTACCAGAGGTATTAGTGCCCTATATGAACGGTGTTGAAATTATGTCACCGTCTGCTTAGAAATTAACTATAGGCACTTTGCTGGCTTCGGAAGGCCAGCAATTTTAGTCGCTTGCTTCGCTGGGCCTTTAGGAAACAAACGTTGAACGTGGCGGCTGTTACCAACCTCTGGTCCAAATTTATTCGCTAGGCTTTTTATCAGAACTCGTATTGCAGGACTTGTTTCGTACTCTTCGTAAAACTCTCTGACAAAAAGCACCACATCCCAATGTGCGGAAGTTAATTCAATTGCTTCTTGTTGTGCAATTACCAAGGCGAGCTGTTTGTCCCACTCTAGATAGTCGATCAGATAGCCATTAGCGTCTGTTTCTATTTTTCTACCCGCATACTCTAAAAACTGTTGCATACTATTTGTATTTAAACTCTTTGTGTAAAACGTTGGCATTCAATTATTGTAAGGTAATGCATGGGCCATGTTGCGTTGTTAATGTAACAAATTCTGTAAAGTCGATAACATTTACTTTTTCGTAATTTTGGGCTCTTAAAAGCAGTCCCGTTGCCAGTAAGTCGCGTTGAAGCACATAAATAGCTATGTCATGCCGTCCTTGCATTTCTCGTAATACGTTATCTAACTGGTAAATACCTTGCTGCGCAATAATAATAGCATGGGGCCGTTCAACAGTTATTTGCGGTAATAATGCGTCAATTGATTGATACTCTGTGCCTAAAAATACAATTAACATGCGTAAATAATCCTAAACTAAAAACGTAAAATTGCGTTAGACGCAGCGCATAATCGCTGAAGGGCATCGGTATCTATTGGCTTTACCACTGATGTCAATGCTTGGCTCGAAAGCATAAGATCGGCCATATCGTCTTTCACATAATAAATTGCTTCAATGTCATACAAAGGAAGTGCCTTAATTTGTTTTGCGATTGACCGTTTTTGTAGATAAGTGCTGTTCTGGCTTTCTAATAGCTGATACAGGCCTTGTTGAGAAAACACAAAGGTAACTTCAACACCAACATTACTGGCTGCAAGTGCGGCTTCTAAGGCATCCTGCGAAGCACTAGCGACATATGGAGGGTGAGTTGAAATGATGAGTAATTTTGTCATGGTAAGGCTCTAAAACTGCATACAGATTAACGAATTGGTGTCGGAAGATGTATTTTTATTTAGTGCAGAAAAGTATTCGGCCATCCCTACAGGATTGAATGCATGGTGAACATTACTATGTGACTTTATATAAGATGCATCTTCTACTGATAAGACACCACGTTTAATTGACGCAGTAACGCATACATTTAACGATGTTTTTGTTTGTTCTGAAAATTTAACCCATTGCGTGAGCATGCTCTTCTCACCAGAAGCTGGCTGAATATCAACGTTAGCATGTTGAATGCCTTGTTGATAAAAAAACACATGTTCAATTTCATGTCCCAATGCAATTGCAGCTTTACAAAAGGATAGGGCAGTTTGCCCATTCAAAGAATCAAATGGAGAACGGGTAACGAATATGAGAAATTTTTTCATAACAAACAAAAACACCCCTAAAAGGGGTGTTTTCCACAATTAATATGACAAATCAATCGTCGCCGCCAAACGCATTTAGTAAGGCAAGTAATGCTGTGAACAAGTTATAAATGTTCAAGTAAAGCGATACAGTAGCCATAACATAGTTGGTCTCGCCGCCTTTTATAATTCTGCTAGTGTCATACAGAATGAAACCAGAGAATATAAACACGATAACCGCATTAATAGCTAAATGGACAGCAGGTACAGCAAAAAATATATTCGCGATACTAGCAATAATCGCAAAGACAAGCCCTACGATTAAAAATCCACCTAAAAAGCTAAAATCTTTCTTGGTCGTTATCGCATAGCCAGATAGAGCCACGAAAATAACAGCCGTTGTTCCGAAAGCTTCCATAATGAGGCCTGGGTAACCCACTGCTACATAATAACTTAACAGCGGACCGAGAGCCGCACCCATCAAACCAGTGAATAAAAATGTTAATGGCAATGCTGCGGCTGAATTGGCATATTTTGACACCGCGAATAAAGAACCAAACGCTGCCAACATAAGACCTATTCTCGCAAATCCACTTAAATTCATACCCATTGTAATCCAAGCACATACTGCGCTAAATACTAAAGTCATAGACAATAATAAGTAGGTATTTTTCAAAACCTTGTTAATTTCTATCGCTGACCGATTGCCAGAAGTAGAATAGACTGAACGTTGTTCCATTTGTACGTCTCCGCGTTAAATAATAATTGAGTAAAACACTTGGTTATTTGTTAGATACTTTGTATGGTGTTTGGTTCCATATTTCAAGTAGTTTTCGCTAACTAATCGATATTATTACAGGAATGCGTGAAAATTGTTCAAACAAACAAAAAAAATCACCTTTTTCTGTGTAAACACTTTACAACAGCAAGTTTGCCCCTTAATATGCGCTCGTCTTCAAAGAGGAACGCGGTTAATAAAAAATTAGGTGTCAAGCAACCTTTTTGAGATTATAACTTACTGGGCGTAGCATGAAAACGCAAGTAGACTAGATTGTAAAAATTTGGAGAGTTGGCAGAGCCCGGTTTAATGCACCTGACTTGAAATCAGACGAAGAGTCAAATCTTCCAGAGGTTCGAATCCTCTACTCTCCGCCATTTTAGAAGGCCTAAATAATGTTTAGGCCTTTTTTTTATTGTAAAATTCTTACTGAAACCTAGTTTGCTAAACTGAGGTTTGTGTTTAGTCATTATAAGAACGACAACTTTCATAAATTCCATTGCATATTTTTTTATACATTGAGTTTTCCATTTCCAGCCACATTCATTTTAGAATATATACCTCAAAGCGTATGATGTTTTCGAAGTTTGCCAATCGAAGGGTAATAGATTGAAGAATACCGGGTAGTCAGAAAGTTTGGACTAAATCACCGATATCAATTACAAAGCAAAAAAAGGTGATTTAATCTTGTAACAATTACGTCTGACTAGTATCAATTATTCATGTAAATCAGTACGATTGACATACAAACCTATTCCAATATGTCTGTTTTTGTATGATACTCTGCGAGTGTATCAATTTGCTTTAATTTAATAATAAGAATTTGAGGTTCCTACGTGATCAAGATTTTATTGGTTGATGACCATGAGCTCGTTAGGACAGGGATCAGTCGTATACTAAATGATGTTAAAGATTTTAACGTCATTGCATCTGTCGGCAGCGGTGAAGAAGCAGTAGAACAATGTCGAAAAAATCCACCTGATATAGTTATGATGGATGTGAGTATGCCGGGTATTGGTGGATTGGAGGCAACTCGCAAAATTTTGCGTTTTTGCGATAGCACTCGTATTATTTGTCTATCAATGCACAAAGAAAATCCTATACCAACAAAAATAATGCAAGCTGGCGCTCATGGCTTTTTGACTAAGGATGCTGACCCGGTTGAAATGATAAATGCAATTTACAAGGTGTCGTCCGGCCAACGTTATATATCTGCGGATGTAGCACAAGCATTGGCTATTGGCAGTACCTCCCTTAATCGCGACAACCCTTTTGAAAGTTTATCAGATCGTGAGTTAGAAATTACGATGATGTTAACCAGAGGAACGAGGGTTCCAGAAATTGCGGTAAATCTCAGTATCAGCGCTAAAACTGTTAACACGTATCGCTATCGCATGTTTGATAAGCTTAATGTGAGTTCGGATGTCGAACTGACACATCTAGCATTGCGTCATAAGCTTATACAAACCGAGTAATAATGAGCGACCAACCTCTATTTGATTCCGAGGCCTTCCTAAAGAACCTGACTTCAAAACCTGGTGTTTACAGAATGTATAACATTAGAGATGAAGTTATTTATGTGGGTAAAGCTAAAAACCTAAAGAAAAGGGTAAGCTCCTATTTTCGTAAGACCGTCGATAGTGTAAAAACTCAATCACTCGTTACCCATATCGCTAAAATGGACGTGACTGTGGTATCGAGCGAAACGGAAGCTTTCATACTTGAAAATAACTTCATAAAAAAATATCGGCCACGCTATAACGTCGTGCTGCGCGATGATAAATCTTATCCTTTTATTTTTCTTTCCGAACATGAACATCCTCGTCTAAGCTTTCATCGGGGCACTAAAAAGCTCAAAGGCACCTATTTTGGTCCTTATCCCAGTGCTTGGGCAGTAAGAGAAAGCTTAAGATCGATGCAACGTATATTTCCAATTAGACAATGTGAAGATAGTTATTATCGTGCTCGCAGCCGGCCTTGTTTGCAATATCAAATGAAACGTTGTTCGGCACCTTGTGTGGAGGGTTACGTAAGTGATGATGAGTATACAGAACAGGTAAATTTAGCAACTTTATTCCTACGAGGAAAGAACTCTGAGGTTATTGCTTCATTAGTAGAGAAAATGGAACAAGCGAGTATCGCGTTAAATTTTGAAGGCGCAGCGCGTTATAGAGATCAAATTAGCGCACTTCGTCGCATACAGGAACAACAGTTTGTTACAGGTAATCAGGAAGAAATGGATGTATTTGGCTTTTCATTTAAGAATGGTTATGCCTGTGTCCAAGCTTTATTTATTCGGGATAGCCAGTTGCTTGGCAGTAAATCGTTTTTTCCTAAAATTCCAAGAGATATTGAGGATGAAACTGTATTTCAATCTTTTATATTGCAATTTTATCTTGCTGGAAATAAGACAATCCCAAAACAAATTGTCATCCCTATTAAATTTCCAGAAATGGATGATATTGAAAAAGTATTATCAATTGAAGCTGGATATAAGGTTAAGTTCTTTGAGGGCGTTCGAGATGAAAAACGTCAATATTTACAATTGGCTAATAAAAACGCTGACAACGCACTTGAAACTCAACAGAACCAACAAAAATCCATGTTTGCACGTTATGTAGATTTAGAGAAGACGATTGAAAGAGACACACCTATTACTCGCATGGAGTGCTTTGATATTAGCCACACTTCCGGGCAGCAAACAGTTGCCTCGTGTGTTGTTTTTAATCGAGATGGTCCGTTAAAAAGTGATTATAGAACATTTAACATTGAAGGCATTACTCCCGGGGATGATTACGCTGCGATGGCGCAAGCGCTGAAACGACGCTACAAATCGCCTAATGCAGACGCTAAACTACCTGACATTCTTTTTATAGATGGCGGGAAAGGGCAGTTATCACAAGCCGAAACCCACTTTGAGGATTGGCCATCTGAGTTTAAACCGATGCTTATCGGCGTAGCCAAAGGTAGCAGTCGCAAAGCAGGGCTTGAGACCATAATCAGAGCAGGGTCTTACGAAACGATCCCTATGGAAAGTGATTCACCTGGTTTGCATTTAATACAACACATTAGAGATGAATCGCATCGTTTCGCTATACTAGGACATCGCAATAAACGTCAGAAAGTTAAAACAACCTCAACGTTAGAGGGTATTCCTGGGATAGGACCCAAAAAGCGACAAGCTTTACTAAAATATTCAGGTGGGTTGCAAGGTCTTAAGAAGGCGAGTAAACAAGAAATTAGTAGGGTTCCTGGAATAAGTGTTGAACTTGCGGACATCATATATGATCATTTGCATTCTTAATTGAATCTGTTCTGGTATCATAGATGCACAATAGAAAAGTAGACCAAGGTTTTTGTTAAATATGTGGACTATCCCCAACATTATCACCATGTTCAGAGTCATATTGATACCTGTATTTGTGTGTGTTTATTTTCTTGATTGGCGATGGGCTCATCAAGCTGGCGCATTTATATTTTGGCTAGCTGCGATTACTGATTGGATCGATGGATACTTAGCCAGAAAATTGAAACAATCAACGCCATTTGGTGCGTTTCTTGATCCAGTGGCTGATAAATTAATTGTTGCAGCAGCATTACTTATGGTTACTCATAGCTATGCTAGCGTTTGGATAACGGTTCCGGCTATTGCATTATTAATGCGTGAAATTTATGTCTCCGCATTACGCGAATGGATGGGGCAGCACGGTAGCTCCGCAACAGTTCAGGTGTCTTTTATAGGAAAATCTAAAACGATGGCGCAAATGCTTGCACTCATTGGCTTACTGTCTGGTTTAGAAGAGTTTATGGGCATTCCAATCTACTGGGTAACGTTGGGTACTATATTATTGTATTTCTCTGCTGTGCTGTCAGTTTGGTCTATGGTCGTTTACACCAAGGCTGCATGGAAACAATTAAGTAAGGTATAAAGCTTGGTTTTGGTCGTTTCAGTGTAAAATAGCAACGAACTGTACAATTTTTAACAAAACAAAATATTTCTTTAAGATTTAGTGTTGACAGGTTTTATTTAGAGGTTAGAATGCACACCACATTACAGAGCGGGAATAGCTCAGCTGGTAGAGCACGACCTTGCCAAGGTCGGGGTCGCGAGTTCGAATCTCGTTTCCCGCTCCAATTTTCTGATTGAGTTAATGTGGAAGCAACAATATTGCGGCGGAATGGCAGAATGGCTATGCACCGGATTGCAAATCCGTGAATCTCGGTTCGACTCCGGGTTCCGCCTCCAATAAATGCTAGTTTTTGAAGTCGCAGTATCAGTGCCCGGGTGGTGAAATTGGTAGACACAAGGGATTTAAAATCCCTCGCTCGTAAGAGTGTGCCGGTTCAAGTCCGGCCCCGGGCACCATTTTCTTTGATTCTAAAGAAATTAATGGTAGGTAACACCAAAACCTACCATCCTACATACCATCAAATGTCTCAATATTTATTTGTTTTTTGCTTGAATGTAAAAACAATTAAAATACAGATTTATGGTTTTTGACTGCTATATTATTGTTTCTTGCAGAAAGTCTACACCTTCGTAATAACCACCGTCATCACATATAAACAATCCAAACTACTTAAGCGGACTGTCAGACGCTCCTCGATACAATGTCATCATCTGATTTTTAAAACTTTATATCTGGTAACCTTTTGACTGCTATAGGTTCTGACCGTGGGTATTGTTGTA
>JBLIKA010000113.1:0-10768 GCA_047637355.1 Glaciecola sp.
AGCAAATAGCAAAAAAACTAAAATTAGTTTTTTCCTTATTTACAATACATTTTAAAAATCAGGGTCCCTTTCTATTGAGCTACAGCTAAATCAAAATTATCAATAACTGTCTGCTCCACGTCAGTTTAACGGCGACTGCCAGCTATTTTCAAGTTATATTGATATAGAACACCTGCAAAGTTCTTGCTCTTTTGTGTAGGAGAAAGAATTTAAAGATATTGTGCTATAGGTATCTTCCCAACAGTGAATTAGTCATAAGATATATGGACTAGTAAATAAATTGCACTATTTAAGCAAAACGCATAATACCGATCTATCTCGCCGTCACAAAAATTATTTTTGAAGCCTATTTAGCGATTACTCAAGATATAACCAAACTTACTGCAACGTCTATGTTAAAGACGCATAGCGCCTTGTCCTTTTTAAGGGCCGCCGGCAACCCCATCTGACGCGTTTAGTCTTTGTTCAATTCTAGTTTAATGATGCCATTTATAGTTGTAACAAGTTCAACCAACCTTTGGGTATCGGACAAATCATTTTTCAAATTCTGAAGAATCACCGTTAATGCGCCAAATAGTTCTCTCTTGTTTTGTTCAGCTAATTCCTCATCCCAGACAACGCTGCTATCACTATGTGGGCTGAGTTGTTTGACCAATACAGGAAAAGATTGCCCTCTCAGAATATTTCTTAACTCCGACAGTCGAATTATTTGTTGATAGGTTTGATATAGGTTTGCAATTGAAACCCTGAGGTTTTTGGAAATTAAGAGGCGCATATTGCCAGTATCTTTCAATTCATCAATCGTACCAAAAATCACAGCAAATCTTCCGACTGAGGCGGACTGGCCGACTGCTTCAAATAATGCAGAGTGGTCTTCTTTCGTTAACTTAGTTTTGCTTAAAGGCTTAATTCCAGCTAATAATTTGTCAACGCTGATCCTCAATTGTTCAATATCATTTCGAAGGACTTTTTCACTTTCTCCAAAATCAACTATTAAGCGTTCTAAATATTCCTGCTCCAATTGTCGCTCATCACGTTGATTCTGCCATTCATTGACCTGTAAACTCATTGAAATCCCAAAGATCAGAACCAACATTTCAATCGCTAAAACACCCCATTTTAATTCTTTGAAAGATTTCCTTAATCGAACAAGTAGCACTTTACGCTCCTAGGTTTCTTATTAATGCATGTATTATTAAATGTAGACCATAATAATAAAAACTAACAGATAGAATAAGTTACCAAAAGTTACATCTTCAAACCTTTCAGTTAAAAAGGACTCAGTCTTAAAGCGAGTTAAAAATAGATACATCGGTTTGAAATTTTAATTCGATGTGGCAAAATTCGTTTTACTAGCTAATGATAAATAGAGTATTAATTCAACGCAGCTAGTAATATTTTTCGTGTATCACGAGGGTCAATTACCGCATCAATTTCAAGCACTGTGGCAACTTCTAGTGCCCTGCCTTTCTGATATTGCTGAGCAAGCAGCTTATCAAATAATGCTTGGCGCATTACCGGGTCAGTTTGCTTTTCTAATTCCTTCTTAAAGCCTAATTTTATTGCTCCTTCAAGCCCCATGGCTCCGAATTCACCCGTTGGCCATGACACCATATAGCTGGGGCTAGAAATACTTCCCGACAACATAGCTTGAGCACCCAAGCCATAGCATTTGCGAATAGCAACGGCGACAAAATCCACCGACAAATTAGCACCTGTTGCAAATAATTCACTAAGGTAGCGAACAGCGCCATTCTTTTCATGCTCTGGTCCCACCATAAAACCAGGAGTGTCACAAAGCGATACAATAGGAATAGCGAATTGATCGCATAGCTTCATAAAGCGATTTAGCTTCTTCGCCGCATCGACATCAATGGCACCTCCAAGCATTTTGCAATTACTTGCGATAACACCAATAGGTTTGCCTTCAAGTCGAGCAAAGCCTTGAATAATGGCTGTACCGTACTGCTTTCCAATTTCTATAAAAGAGTCTACATCTACAATGCCTGAGATGATTTTATGCATGTCGTAAACAAAACGTCTATCATCAGGCAATATGCCATCGAGCGCATCATCTTCAGGCGTAGACCAATTAGTATTATGACCTTGAAAAAAGCTTAAACAGGTTTTTGCGATTTCAATAGCATGATTTTCATCTTGGGCAACGATATCGACGACACCATTTTTGGCTTGCATATCAATTGGACCGATATCAGTAGGACTGAACTTACCTAACCCGCCACCTTCAATCATAGCGGGTCCTGCCATACCAATAAACGAAGACGTTGTGGCAATCGTAATATCAGCCGCGCCAAATAGCGCAGCGTTGCCGGCAAAGCAGTAGCCATTGTTGACTGCTATGCGAGGCACTTTACCGATAAGACCAGCCCAGCGACCAAATGTGGTGCATTGTAAGCCCGAATTAATAGTAGAAATATCGGTATCTCCCGGACGACCACCACCGCCTTCGGTCAACATAATAATCGGGAGTCTCTTTTTCAGTGCAATCTCAATCATTCGATCAAGTTTAAGGTGATGGAAATAACCTTGAGTGCCAGCTAAAACAGAATAGTCATTAACAATAAGTACAGTGTCATGAGAAGTGAATCTTGCACCTAACGTAATATGCTCATTATTGATAGGAGAAATACCCGTAATGACACCATCCGCTGCAGTCTCCGTTTGTAGTTCCTCATAGTCACGACGCTGGCGTTGGGCCGCGACTGCTAGTTGCCCATATTCTCGAAATAAATTGTCAGAGCATAACTTACTAATATTTTCACGCGCTGTATTAAAGCCTTTAGCATGCCGCTTTGCTGCTTGAGTTGAACGAGCAATGTCTTGTGTATTAGCTAATCTGCTTTCGAGCTCTGTTGAGGCCGGCTCAGTATTCTTTGTCATTATTATTTGCCATTTTGTTAATTACGTCGGGTAATAAGGAAAGCTAATGTCATAGTAAGTTTTGCGACTAGACAAAACGGGTTACTGTTAAATCGCAGTAATATATAAAAAATTGGTGGTGTATGTTAATCCAAAACACTTATCTAACATCAATATCCACATCATAACTAAATACTTCTTCTAGCGGCTTATTAAACACTAGCGCTATTTTAAAAGCGACTTCAAGAGAAGGATTATACTTTCTCTTTTCTATTGCCATGATAGTTTGCCGAGTAACGCCTACTCGCTCAGCTAATTCTTGCTGTGTCATTTCATTTGCGAAAAAACGACACTCTCGCACTTTACTATTAATCTTATTTACTGACGCCATTGTTACACCGCATCCTTTCTATAAAGATAGATTTGATGACTAAAACGGACTATTTCGGCAAAAATAAAACTAAACAACAATAAGTGCATTGCAAACATAGGAATACTAGTGTGTTCTTCTGGCGAGAATTCAATACCAAACACATGCGGCAGAATCAATTGCCCAATAGTAATAATGACGCCAATACTTAGCACCCAATAACCTGAATTATTCGAGATTAACATAATTAAACTATCACGCTCATCCCCTTCAATCTCGATTTTATTGCGACTGCCAGCAGCGATTAAGGCCTGAAATATAATTTCAACAACAATGATAAAAAAGATTGCTGAACTTAAATTGTCCATTGCGACTTCAATCATTTCGTCAGGATTAAGTATACTCGAATCCATGCTGAACACAGAAATTGCATAGTTTCCAAAAATAAGCAGCGTAGCCAAAAGGGAGACCCATGTACTCTTTTCTTTAAAAGACATATTCATTACTTTTTACCTATAAAGTTAAATTATAATTACTTAATGCAATTAATAATATACTAAATGTAAAGTATTTTTAACCTTAAGTTAATTGTTTTATTTTTAGAATTCACTTTTATAGGCATAAAAAAACCGCTAATGACGGTGTCAAAGCAAATGACAACACATCCATTAGCGGCTTAATAATGATACTTCACGCGAATTAGTCAACTCTGTTACTTAACTCTAAAAAGAAATTTAGGGACCAAATATCCTTCCCTTGGTTCAATCCAGACGGCACTCAGATTTAGTTTCGCACTGTTGTCACGTTATGGTCTAGTGTATCCAATCGGCTTTTGTGCATCGCGTTTCAAGTAGCGGTCGCGTAATTTAGTTTGACGAGAAGTCATGTCAATTTGCTCACCTTGAATAAACACTTGCTCAGCCGTTTCAGTAACTTCAAGCGGATCACCACTCCAAATAACAAGGTCTGCAACCTTACCAGGTTCTAAGCTTCCTATTTGGTCGTCCATACCAAATATCTTAGCGACGTTAATCGTTAATGACGCAATACCAGCAGAATGTGGCAAACCATTAGCAACGGCATTACCCGCATGTTGAGTTGCGAGACGAATATTATGAGTATCCATTCCAATCACCACAGTAACACCCGTTTTGTGCAATCTTGCTGCATTTTCCAAAGTTGCGCCGATTTGATCAAAAGCACCAGGCAAATTAGATTCAGGATCGAGTATGACCGGTATATTGTGCTTAGCTAACTCATCAGCAACACGCCATGCTTCAACACCACTAGCTAAAATAATGTTTAAGCCTGCATAACGTTTTTTAAGTCCAATAACCTGCATGATATCAGCTGCTCTGTCCGCATTAATCACTAGCGGCGTTTTACCATCGAGCACAGGGATTAGTGCTTTCGCGTCTGCCATTGTGGTCAGACCTAGCCAATCTTGACTTGGATCCATCGTATAAGACTTGGCAAATTTCGCTTCATCAAATGACTGATTAATAGCAACCCATAATGCAGCTCTGCTGCCACCGTTATCATCTGCACCAGAATTACCAACATTCAGCTTCATGAAGGCTTGCGCTTTCATGACCGGTTGATAGGTTGTTGCTAGCGTAATAAAAGCACCTTGGCCTAAAAATAGTTGTTCAGTACTACCTAATCCAGTTGCAGCCGATGTAAAACCTTCAATTCTGGTGATTGGTATCAGTGTTGAATCATTATTTAGCGCATATTGCACATCAAGCGCAGCTCCAACCGATGAGATTGGGTGAGATTCGACTCGTGCATCAACCGTTCCTGCAGATGAACTAACCTCAACCAGACCTAATGAGGTAGCAGCGCCAATAAAGCCAGGGGTGACTACTTTGCCCTTAGCATTTATTTCACGGTATCCACTCGGGACATCTGTGCCTTCAATAACTTGTTGAATACGACCGTCTTTAATTAAAACAGTCCCTTCATCAATAACACCAGCTGGAGATACAGTATGGATTTTTGCACCGACAATAGCGATATTTTCAGCCAGTACTGAAGTACTTAAACTCAGTATTATGGCGATGCTTGAGGCTAAAGCAACTTTCTTAAATAAACTCATTTTGCATCTCCTTCAGCAATTTGTCCTAGCTCGAAATCACTCACCGGCCATGATTCAGGCTTACTTCGGTCATACACCATTGCACCATCAATAAATACTTTATCCGCTTGAGCATACGTAGAAAAAGGATCGGCACTCCACAAAACGATATCTGCATTTTTACCCGCCTCTAGTGATCCCGTTTTATCAAAAATGCCAAGTGACTTAGCAGGATTAGCAGATAACCATTGCCAAGCATCAGCCTGACTAATGTCGATACCAGCGCGTTTGCCGTCAGCCCAGGCCTTGGCAGCTTCCTGATTCAGACGCTGAATACCCAGATCGCTGTCGGAGTGAACTATGGCACAAGCGTTTGCGGCATGTACCATGGGAATATTTTCCTTAATGCCATCATATGCTTCCATTTTGAAGCCCCACCAATCAGCCCACATTGCAGAACAAACGTTATTTTCAGCTAACTTGTCGGCAATTTTATAAGCCTCTACCGCATGATGAAAGGTACCAATCTTGTAATTAAATTCCTTCATGACATCCATCATAGTGCCCATGTCATCAGCTCTGTAGCAATGCATATGAACAATAATGTCACCATCTAGCACACCAGCAAGTGTATCTAAATTCAGATCCCGTGTTGGTCGTTTAGGGGAACCGCCCGCTTCAAGTTCAGTTGCATAGTCGGCCCATTTGGTTCGATATTCATCTGCTTGAGCCCAGGCTTGGCGATAGCCAGCAACATTACCCATGCGAGTCATTGGGCCGCCTTTAGCGCCATAAACACGCTTAGGATTTTCGCCACAAGCCATCTTTATGCCATAAGGCGCTTCTGGAAATTTCATGTCTTGTATCGTTCTATTAGGCAAATTTTTCACAGTCACACTGCGACCACCGAATAAATTAGCTGAACCAGGAAGGATCTGAAGTGAAGTAACGCCACCTGCAAGCGCACGCTGAAAACCCGGATCCTGGGGCCATATTGAATGCTCAGCCCAAACTTCAGCGGTTACCGGTGAGGTCATTTCATTGCCATCGGAATGTGAACGAGTTGATGGTGAAGGATAAACACCTAGGTGACTGTGATTGTCAATAATGCCTGGAGTCACCCACTTTCCTTTGCCATCAATTTCGATTGCCTCGGATGGCGCGTTGACACTTTTACCTACTCCCATAATAACGCCATCTTTGAGTAAAATTTCACCAGCTTCAATTTTACCGCCTATGCCGTCAAGAATGGTTACGTTGGTAATAACTATCGGCTTACTATCAATTTTTTGGTAAGTACTTGGGAATGGATTTTTATCAATACCCGTTACACTTTTTTGTTTTTCTTCTTGCTTGTCATTGCTGCAGCCGGTGACGAGAGCAACTGAAACGGCTAGTGCAAGCCCGAGTTTTAAGTTTGTATTAAGCATATCTTTCCTTGTTATTAAGCAACGTCATTTTTGTTTTTATATAAAGATTAACTACATTCAAGGGTCTAAACATCCGCACAATAGGTTTGCTAAAATCATTTCTCTATAACGTTAGCAAAATACGATAGAAACTGTAATCGAGATTGGTTAATTAGTCATTCTATTTGCGTTTTTACAACGAGTCGATTATCAACAATTCAACATAGTTGATACTCGAATTAACCTGTAGCGTAGCAGATTTTTGGATATCTATTTGTTTATGAAGCCAACATTCGCACAATGTCATCTGCATTTTTAAGCTTTCTTAGCTCAACAAACATAGTTTCAGCTTCAGGGTATTGTCTTTTTAGATAATTGAACCACTGCTTTATTCTGTTGGGGTAATAACGCCCTTTATCAGAATATATTTCATAACCCGAGTATGAAACTAGTAGCTCTTTTGTTTGCTCCCAAGACATCGGGGCATGATTATTTTTAATTGTTTGTGCTAAATTAGGCATTGCCAAAGCACCGCGTCCAAGCATTAAATTTTGGCAACCGCTTCGCTCTTGGCAGAGCTTGGCATCATCAGCAGTCCATATTTCACCATTGGCAATAATCGGAATGTCAGTGACTTCTTTGATTTTTGCAATCCATTCCCAATAAGCTGGCGGTTTGTAGCCATCTGACTTGGTTCTTGCATGAACGGTTAATAGATCCGCACCAGCTTGGGTGATTGCATCGGCGTTTTCGAGTGCGAGTGACGTGTCGTCAAAGCCGAGACGTATTTTCGCGCTTACAGGTTGACCTTTGGGCACGGCATCACGCACTGCTTTTATAATTTTGTAAAGCGTTTCAGGCTCTTTTAATAGCACTGCTCCACCTTTGCTTTTATTGACTGTTTTTGCAGGACATCCAAAGTTTAAATCGATACCTGGAGAGCCTAATTCAACCGCTCGTACCGCGTTTTCGGCTAACCATTGTGGATGTTGCCCAAGCAATTGAACTCTAACCGGCACACCCGATGATGTGACAGCACCATTTAGCAGTTCAGGGCATAAACGATAGAATGTTTTTTCTGGAAGCAGTTGCTCTACAACTCGAATAAATTCAGTGATGCACAAGTCAAAGCCACCAACTCTGGTTAGCATATCTCTCATCAGGTGATCGACAACACCTTCCATTGGAGCTAATACAATTTTCATAGGGACAAGTATGCCTCAATTGATAGTTTTTAAGGTGATTAGTCTGAATTATTTATCGACGTTATTCGCGGTACAATAGATAAAAAAAAACCACCCGATTGGGTGGTTTCTTTAATTGGCGTCCCCTAGGGGATTCGAACCCCTGTTACCGCCGTGAAAGGGCGGTGTCCTAGGCCTCTAGACGAAGGGGACAAAAAACTTTTCATCAAAGCAAGCTTCGATAGTTTTTTGTTAGAATGACCGAACACAAAAGTAACGATTCACTCTAACCTAGACCAAGCCACGACAGCTTGGATTTGTTCCTGGTACTACCCAAATTTTCAAATGGGAAAATGGCGTCCCCTAGGGGATTCGAACCCCTGTTACCGCCGTGAAAGGGCGGTGTCCTAGGCCTCTAGACGAAGGGGACAAAAAACTTTTGGTCAGAGCAAGCTTTGACAGTTTTTTGTTAGAATAACCGAACATTAACATGAACGACATTATCCTAACCTAGACCAAGCCGCGACAGCTTGGATTTGTTTCTATCCTTTGCTAGAAGAATCAACTACCTTGCGGTCACCTAATCCTTACTAACGCAGACCCAATTTTGACATTTGGGTTTTACTAACATGATACACGACAATGAAAGTTGGTGGAGCTAGGCGGGATCGAACCGCCGACCTCTTGCATGCCATGCAAGCGCTCTCCCAGCTGAGCTATAGCCCCGTGTCCAAATGGACCTGCGAGCTATGTATTGTGCTACAGTTCCTTGACAGCGGGGCGCATTCTAGGCATCTGACTTAATTATGTCAACGATTTTTTTAAGAATTTTCTCTATTTGTTATGTAAATGAGCGCCTTGTCTATTCTTTGCACAATTTCGTCTTTATTCATGAGGTTTAAGGTCACATCTAAAGCCGGAGAATTGCCTGAACCTGTCGCTGCAACACGCAATGGCATCCCAATTTTGCCCATACCCACATTTAATTTCTCGGCAGTTGCGTTAATCGCAGCTTGTATATTCTCAGGCGACCAATCTACAACAGCAAGCAGCGCTTCTCGTACTTCTTGTAATGGCTCTTTAGCGACCAAGCGCAAATGCTTTTTAGCGGCCTTTTCATCAAACGCGTCAAAATCAGCATAAAAGTAGGTGCTTATAGTAGCCAATTCTTTTAACGTTGTTACACGCTCGGCTTGAATTGCAATAACGCTTTCCAAGCTCGGTCCGTTACTGCAATCGATACCTTGCTGGTCAAAGTGCCACTTTGCATATTGAGCAACTTCTGCCACAGGCAGTGTCTTGATGTAATGTTCATTTAACCAATTTAGCTTTTCTGTATTAAATGCACTCGCCGATTTACCTATAGAATCAAGACTGAAGTGTTCGATCATTTCTTCCACACTGAATATTTCTTGATCACCATGAGACCAACCTAAACGAACGAGATAGTTTAAAACCGCTTTAGGCAGATAACCATCGTCTCTGTATTGCATAACGCTAACCGCACCATGACGTTTAGATAACTTTTTGCCATCATCACCTAGAATCATCGACACATGTGCATATTCAGGGATCGGCGCTGCTAGTGCATTGAGAATATTAATTTGACGCGGCGTGTTGTTAATGTGGTCCTCACCTCTGACAACATGGGTAATACCCATATCCCAGTCATCAACGACCACACAGAAGTTATAGGTCGGTGCACCGTCGGTTCGCTTAATAATCAAATCATCCAGTTCTGTATTGGATATACGAATTTCGCCGCGAATGTGGTCATTAATAACCACGTCACCTTCTAATGGATTTTTGAATCGGATAACAAAGGGTTGCCCCTCGGGATGATCCGTCCTGTTTCGCCAAGTACCAGGATAACGCGGCTTTTCTCCGTTCTTTTCTTGTTCGTCACGAATTGCATCAAGTTCTGCAACTGACATGAAGCACTTATAAGCCAACCCTTTTTCTAGCAACTCTTCAATAACTTGGTTGTAACGGTCAAAGCGCTCCGTTTGATAATAAGGCCCTTTGTCATGATGTAAGCCCAACCAATCCATACCATCTAAAATGGCTTGTTTTGCTTCATCGGTAGAACGCTCAAGATCTGTATCCTCTATTCTTAATACAAATTCACCACCTTGACTCTTAGCGTACAACCAAGAATAAAGAGCAGTGCGAGCGCCACCAACATGTAAATAGCCGGTAGGACTTGGAGCAAAACGAGTTACCACTGTCATTATATTATTATTCCTAAAAATTAATTGGACATAGTTTACCGTTTAATCCCGCCAGTAAATAGCAATGCATAACAAAATAACTGATTGTTTGGCCATTTTTTAGACGAACAGGTCTTTTTTTGTAAAATGCTGTTGACAGATTCAGTCGCAACCCTATAATACGCCCCCACTTACCGAGGAACACTTCAGTAAGTATGTTAGATAAGATGGTCGCTTAGCTCAGTTGGGAGAGCATCGCCCTTACAAGGCGAGGGTCACTGGTTCAAGCCCAGTAGCGACCACCACTTCTTCTCTAACAAATCAATATTATGGTCGCTTAGCTCAGTTGGGAGAGCATCGCCCTTACAAGGCGAGGGTCACTGGTTCAAGCCCAGTAGCGACCACCATCCTTCTTTATGCACAACCAATACGGCAACCCATGGTTCAATTACTATCGTAACGAGCCAGCAGTAGCGACCACCATCCTTCTTTATGCACAACCAATACGGCAACCCATGGTTCAATTACTATCGTAACGAGCCAGCAGTAGCGACCACCATCCTTCTTTTTCGACAGCACTTAGCTTTATGCAACCTGCTTTTCTTATATAAATCAGTTTGATTTGGCCATGTTTTTTT
>JBLIKA010000114.1:0-10563 GCA_047637355.1 Glaciecola sp.
CTGGCTAAATCTATCGCCTTGTTCCACTCTTTGGTCACTTGATAAATATTAAAAAGCTTTTGCTGTGCTATATCGAAGTGTTGAGTCTGTTCTAATAACTGAAGAAATACGCCTTCGGCTCGTTCTAGAAAACCTGCCAATAGGTAGTCAGTACCTAGCTCCAATAACGCAAGGGCCTCTTGCTTATTACTTATTTCGTCTCTACTAATTAGGTTCTGATGAACTCTAATTGCACGATCTAATTCGCCTCTATGTCTAAAGAAATTCCCCATCGCAATGTGGGTTTCAACGGTATCATTATTAACACTTATCATCTTCATGAGAGTATCAACCGCTTTGTCGGGTTGATCAGATAGTAAGAAGTTTAACCCTTTATAATAATGTTTGGAGAGAATTGAGGATTGTCTGCGTTGCGCCTTTCTGAGACTGTTTCGACCCATTACCCAGCCATACGCTACAGCTACTGGCAACGCTAAAAATAGTGCTTCTAACATTTATGCGGAATCTTTTGACAATTTTTTCAGTCTTCTTTGCAATATTTTATTTTGCATCTTTAGGCCGAGAAAACGAAGTAGCATCATTAAAAAACCAATTAAGAAACCTAATCCAATGGTAATAACCATGAACGTGGAAACTCTCAACTCAGCTTTCGCAATGACATAGTTAACGGTAATCATTTGGGTGTTTTGAGAACCAATAACAATCGACACCATTAATAACAGTATAATAACAACGAAGACGATTATTACTTTCATCGAATAGCCTTGATTACTGAATAACTAATATTTACAGGTCGACTCTGTCTCTGAGTTCTTTGCCTGCTTTGAAATGCGGTACATGCTTACCTGTCAACTCGACTGTATCACCCGTTTTTGGGTTACGACCTGTTCGAGGTGCTCGGTAATGTAGTGAGAAACTGCCAAAACCTCTTATTTCAATACGTTCACCGCGTTGAAGAGTTTGGGCCATTTGCTCTAATAATTCTTTGATTGCAAGCTCAAGTTCTTTGCCCTGCAGGTGTTGTGCTTTTTCGCCTAAGCGATCAATAAGTTCTGATTTGGTCACGCCAATCTCCTATTTAAGAATGATATACAGCAACCAGGGGAGAAATTGGAGCGACAGAGACTGCCGCTCCGAATTGCATTACTCGCCTTTAGCAGCTTTAAATGCTTCTGCCATCGCGCTAGCGAAACCAGCTTCGTCAGTCTTGTTGTTAACGCTATCAATCGCTTCTTTCTCATCAGCATGATCTTTAGCTTTAACCGAAAGATTAACAATACGGTTCTTGCGGTCAACACCCATGAATTTAGCATCGATTGCATCACCAACCTTCACTACTTCACCAGCATCTTCCACTCTATCGCGTGTAAGGTCACCAATACGGATATAACCTACAACTTCTTCACCAAGTTGCACTGTTACGCCTTTCGCATCGGCCTCAATTACTGTTCCATTAACAATAGCACCTTTCTTGTTATCTGTCAGATACTTATTGAATGGGTCTTCTTCAATTTGCTTAACACCAAGTGAGATACGCTCACGTTCTGGGTCAACTTGAAGAACAACAGCTGAAATTTCGTCACCTTTCTTATAGTCACGAACTGCATCTTCACCAGTTTTCTGCCATGAAATGTCAGATAAGTGGACAAGACCGTCAATGCCGCCGTCAAGACCGATAAATATACCGAAGTCAGTGATTGACTTGATCTTACCAGACACTTTGTCACCTTTTTCGTGTGACTTAGCGAAAGTTTCCCAAGGGTTGTCGATACATTGTTTAAGGCCAAGAGAAATACGACGACGTTCTTCGTCAATTTCAAGCACCATAACTTCAACAACATCACCAAGGTTAACTACTTTAGAAGGGTGAATATTCTTGTTTGTCCAATCCATTTCTGAAACGTGAACTAAACCTTCAACACCGTCTTCAATTTCTACAAAGCAACCGTAATCAGTTAAGTTGGTGACTGCACCACTTAAACGAGCACCTTCTGGATAACGGTTAGCAATTTCTTGCCATGGATCGTTGCCCATTTGCTTCATACCCAATGAAACGCGTGACTTTTCTTTGTCGAACTTAAGTACTTTAACGTTAATTTCATCACCAACGTTAACGATTTCACTTGGGTGCTTAACGCGTTTCCAAGCCATATCAGTGATGTGTAGAAGACCATCTACACCACCTAAGTCTACGAACGCGCCGTAGTCAGTAAGGTTCTTAACGATACCCTTAACTTCATCACCTTCTTCCAAGTTAGAAAGAAGTTGATCACGTTCTGCGCTGCTTTCTGCTTCGATAACTGCACGACGAGAAACAACAACGTTATTACGCTTGGCATCAAGCTTAATAACTTTAAATTCTAATTCCTTGCCTTCAAGGTGTACTGTTTCGCGAACAGGACGAACATCAACAAGTGAACCAGGTAAGAATGCGCGTACAGTATTAACTTCAACTGTGAAACCACCCTTAACTTTACCGTTGATAACACCTTTAATTGTTTCTTTTTCTTCGTAAGCTCTTTCAAGCTCAACCCACGCTTCGTGGCGTTTTGCTTTCTCACGAGAAAGGATAGTTTCACCGAAACCATCTTCTATTGCATCTAATGCAACGTCAACAACATCACCAACAGCGATTTCTAATGAACCGTCAGCCGCTTTAAATTGGTCTACCGGAATAGCACTTTCTGATTTTAGGCCTGCGTCAACAAGAACAATGTCTTTATCGATAGATACTACTGTACCTTTAACAATTGCGCCTGGGCGAGTTTCTATCTGTTGTAAGCTTTCTTCAAAAAGTTGTGCAAAATTTTCAGTCATATTATTTGATAGTCTTTTTTAATCCGTAATATCATCCATGCGGTTACGGGGTTGTTAATAATACCGTTGTCGTCCTAACAACAGCCTTTAAACATCGTCGCCAAAAAGTTTGGATTCAATGAAATATTTTGCCTTATCAAGTACTTGCTTTATACCCATAGAGGTAGAATCAAGTACTAAAGCGTCGCTTGCAGCTACTAGAGGTGCAACCGAGCGATTCGAATCTCGCTCATCGCGAGTGTGTATATCTGATAAAAGGCGCGAAAGTTTAACATCATAGCCTTTTAGTTTCAACTGCTCGTATCGTCTTTGCGCTCTTGATTCAGCACTTGCCGTCAAAAATATTTTTACATCTGCGTTTGGGAACACAACCGTCCCCATATCTCTGCCGTCTGCAACTAGCCCTGGAGGCTCAGCAAACGCTCTTTGTCTTCTTAATAATGCTTCTCTCACGGTAGGCAAAGCCGCGACTTGTGATGCAACAGAGCCAACTTCTTCTGTTCGAATATCATCGGTCACATCCTCACCTTCTAATATAACGCGAGTCACTCCGTTTTGGGTCTCAAAAGTAACGTCCAAACTCGCAGCTAATGGCACTATACCAGCTTCGTCGTCGGGCTCAATACCGTGATGCGTAGTTGCAACAGCGAGTACTCTATAAATTGCACCGCTATCTAAAAATCGCCACTTATAATGCTCAGCTAAAAGCGTACTTAGAGTTCCCTTACCTGCACCGCTGGGGCCGTCAATAGTTACGACTGGCATTTTTTGCATAATTACTCCATTACGTTTGCTTCTCGAAAAACGCGGTGATTATACGCGCATGAGCCAACAGTGCAACGCCTTATCAACATTGGCGGGTTTCGCAAATGGCTATTTGCGAATTTATACAAAAAAACTATTATCTAGCTATTTTACGAAACTCGTCAAAATAGGTAGGAAAGGTTTTAGCTGTGCATCCGGGGTCATTAATTGTGATGCCAGCATCACCCAAAGCTAATAAGGAAAAACACATCGCTACTCGGTGATCATTATACGTGTCAATTACAGCGTGTTTAAGCTGTTCTGGTGGCGTAATTTTAATGAAATCATGCCCTTCTTCGACTATAGCCCCCACTTTTTTTAACTCTGTTGCCATTGCATGCAAGCGATCAGTTTCTTTGACACGCCAATTGTACACATTTGAAATGCAAGTTGTTCCTCTTGCAAACAAAGCGGTTGTAGCTATCGTCATTGCGGCATCAGGAATATGATTCATATCCATATCAACCGCGCTCAAAGGAGCCCCAGTTACCGCAATAAAATCGTCACCCCAAGTTATTTTTGCACCCATTTTTTCAAGCACATCCGCGAACGCTATGTCCCCCTGAATAGATGCCCTACCTACACCTGTAACTTTAACCGTACCACCTTTTATCGCACCTGCAGCGAGGAAGTATGAAGCTGAAGAGGCATCACCTTCGACAAGAAAAGTGCCCGGGGACTGATATCGTTGTCCCGCTTTAATAACAAAAGACTGATAGTTATTATTACTCACGTTTACACCAAAAGTGGCCATCGTCTTAAGGGTAATATCAATGTAAGGCTTGGAAACGAGTTCGCCTACAATATGAATACTCACTTCATGCTGTAGCAAAGGAGAGGCCATCAATAGCGCCGTTAAAAACTGACTTGAAACAGAACCATCAATATTAAATGACACAGTTTCTAATTGCTGACCTTTAATTCGTAGCGGTGGATAACCTTTATTTTTTAAATAACTTATATCAGCTCCGGCATTAACTAATTCATCCACTAAGTCTCCAATCGGCCGCTCTTCCATCCGCGGTTCTCCGGTTAGTTCAACGTCTACGTTTGAAAACGCCAGTGCTGCACAAAGCGGGCGCATAGCAGTTCCTGCGTTACCTAAAAATAATTCAAGGGGTTTATCGATCGAAAACGCCCCACCAAGACCAGTAACCTCACACTCTGTTTTATCAGCATTTAGGCGGTAACTAACACCTAATTGGGTTAATGCATTTAGCATATGTTTTATATCGTCACTATCTAATAAGTTAGTTAACGTGGTATTCCCATTTGCCAAGGCGGCTAACAAAAGCGCTCGGTTTGATAAACTTTTTGAACCTGGCACATTTATTTCGCCTTCAACATATCCAATCGGCTCTAGAGTTAAGCTGTCCATCTATCCATGTGTCCTTTCAAATTCTTGCATAAAATCAGCTAAAGCTTGAGCACCTGTCAATGGCATTGCATTGTATATACTTGCACGCATTCCACCAACCGCTCTATGTCCCTTTAATGCAACCAAGCCGCTGTGTTCAGCTTGCTCTAGAAATAAATCATTGAGCGACTCATCACTCAATTTAAAGGTAACATTCATTTTTGAGCGGTAATCGGTGTGAACGTTGTTCTTATAAAAACCGGTCGCATCAATTTGGCTGTATAAAACATCGCTCTTGCGCTGATTCAACGTCGCCATTGTATCTAATCCACCTTGCGCTTTTAGCCATTTAAAGACTAATCCCGCTAGATACCAAGAAAAGGTCGGTGGTGTGTTATACATCGAGCCACTTTTTGCTTGTAATTGATAGTCAAAGATAGCAGGTGTGTCCTTTCTAGAGATCCCGACAAGGTCGTTTCGCACAATCACAACTGACAGTCCTGAGGGACCTATGTTTTTTTGTGCACCGGCATAAATAATGCCGTAATTGTCTATATTGAGAGGTTTGGACAATATATTCGAAGACATGTCAGCCACGATTGGTACGTTACCACTATCCGATTTTGGTACCCAATTTATTTCAATACCATCCACAGTTTCGTTAGTACAATAATGAAAATAGCCTGACTCTTCACTAATTGACCATTCGTCTTGTTTGGGTACATACATTTTACCGTCAATTTCTTTGCTAGTTGCAACGATGCTGCTTCGACAAAATTTTTGCGCTTCTTGTTCTGCACCAATGGACCATTGGCCTGACACTAAATGCTGGCTTAAATCCGATGGTTTTGAAATATTTAACGGTACTGCTGAAAACTGGCCTCTGCCACCACCGTGCATAAAAAGGACGGTATAGTTAGCGGGAATTTTAAGTAACTCACGAAGATCTGCTTCAGCTTGTTCAGCAACTTCCATAAAGGGTTTACCTCTGTGGCTCACTTCCATTACTGAGGTACCTAAACCTTGCCAATTGATAAACTCTTCTTGAGCTTGTTGCATAACTTCTTGCGGAAGCATGGCTGGACCGGCACTAAAATTAAATATGTTTTGCATTAACTTTCATTTTCCAAAAACAAAATAAGCGGCAAAACGCCGCTTATTTATACACTTTAACTAATTACTTTTTCGCGTAATTAAGGCTTATTCTGAGTCAGTTGGCGTATCTGCATCAGGTGTCTCGTTGGATAAATCAGTATCAGTCGACTCTGCAATTTCAGCTGTGTCTTCTGTTGACTCTCCATCTAGGTCTTCAAGTATTTCTTGTTCAACTTCATCAATACGTTGAAGAGCTACCACAAGTTCGTCTTCAGCAGTTCTAATTAAACGAACACCTTGTGTATTTCGTCCAACTGTCGACACTTCTGATGCACGTGTGCGAACTAACGTACCTTGGTCACTGATAAGCATAATTTCTTTGCTTTCGTCTACTTGAATCGCACCAACAACTAGGCCATTTCGCTCTGACACCTTAATAGAAACAACACCTTTCGTTGCTCTACTCTTGGCCGGATACTGCTCAATT
Organism: Glaciecola sp.; assembly: GCA_047637355.1. GTDB lineage: Bacteria > Pseudomonadota > Gammaproteobacteria > Enterobacterales > Alteromonadaceae > Glaciecola. Next base: position 6,561 of record JBLIKA010000114.1, read on the forward strand.
GGCGTGCGTTTACCGAAACCATTTTCAGTAGCCGTTAAAATATCGCCATTACCCTGCGGTACAATGAGAGAAACAACTTTCTCATTTTCCATTAAGCGAATACCACGAACACCTGTTGCTGTTCTGCCCATTGGACGAACTTGGTCTTCGCTAAATCGAACCACTTTACCAGCGTCAGAGAACAACATAATTTCACTTTCGCCGTCGGTTACGTCAACACCAATTAATTCATTTCCGTCATTTAGATTAACCGCAATAATACCGTTAGCTCTTGGACGTGAATATTGAGTCAGTTCGGTTTTCTTAACCGTACCGTTTGTTGTAGCCATAAAAACAAACTTGCCAGCTTCAAACTCTTGAATTGGCAGGATTGCAGTAATACGCTCGCCTTCTTCAAGAGGAAGGATATTAACAATTGGGCGACCACGCGCATTTCGGCTCGCAAGTGGTAATTGATAAACTTTAAGCCAGTATAATCTGCCTCTTGTAGAGAAACAAAGAATGTGGTCGTGCGTATTAGCTACGAGCAACTTCTCAATAAAGTCTTCACCCTTCATTTTCGTTGCTGACTTGCCTTTACCACCACGTCTCTGAGCTTCATAGTCAGAGAGTTTCTGATATTTAACATAGCCTTCGCGAGACAATGTAACCACAACATCTTCACGCTCAATTAAGTCTTCAATATCGATATCATGAGTGGCTGCAGTTATTTCAGTGCGACGTTTGTCACCAAATTCATCGCGTATGGCTTCTAATTCTTCTCGAATTATTTCCATCAAACGCACTGAACTAGCCAAAATGTGCAATAGCTCTGCAATAATATCGAGCAGGGCCTTATATTCATCCAGTATTTTGTCATGCTCAAGACCCGTTAATTTGTTTAAACGTAGATCAAGGATTGCTTGAGCTTGTTCTTCTGTTAAGAAGTACTGTCCGTCACGAATGCCGAAATCTGGTGCTAACCAATCCGGGCGAGCTGCGTCATTGCCTGATCTAGACAGCATTTCTGCAACATCACCTAAATCCCAACCTTGGGCTACTAGTGATTTCTTAGCATCCGAGGGGCTTTGCGACGCTTTGATCATTTCGATTATCGGATCAATGTTGACCAGTGCAATCGCTAAACCTTCAAGAATATGAGCCCTATCGCGTGCTTTTTTTAACTCAAAAACAGTTCTTCGAGTTACAACTTCGCGACGGTGCAATACAAATTTTTGTAATATTTCTTTTAGATTAAAGATGCGTGGCTGTTTATTATCTAACGCAACCATATTTATACCAAACACAGTTTGAAGTTGCGTGTTTGCGTATAAATGATTTAGTAATACTTCACCCGATTCATTGCGTTTTACTTCAATGACGATACGCATACCGTCTTTATCAGACTCATCGCGCAGCGCAGAAACACCTTCAATACGTTTTTCTTTGACCAAGTCTGCAATTTTTTCAATCAGACGTGCTTTGTTAACTTGATAAGGTAATTCATGAACAATAATCGTTTCTTTACCATTATCTTCTTGTTCAATTTCAGCTCGGGCTCGAAGATAGATTTTACCGCGACCTGTTTTATAAGCTTCTACTATGCCTTTTCGACCACTAATAAATGCTGCTGTAGGAAAATCAGGGCCAGGAATGATGTCTAGCAATTCATCGATACTTAAATCGGGATTGTTGATAAGTTCAATACAACCGTTTACCACTTCGGTTAGGTTATGTGGCGGAATGTTTGTCGCCATGCCTACCGCGATACCGGATGAACCATTTATCAGTAAATTAGGAACCCGAGTCGGCAAAACCTCTGGAATATGTTCCTGACCATCATAGTTTGGTACAAAATTAACTGTTTCTTTTTCAAGGTCAGCTAGTAATTCATGCGCAATTTTGGACATCCGAATTTCGGTGTAACGCATTGCAGCTGCGGAGTCACCATCAACTGAACCAAAGTTACCTTGACCGTCAACCAGCATATAGCGTAGTGAAAAATGTTGAGCCATACGAACGATAGTGTCGTATACAGCTGAGTCACCGTGAGGGTGATATTTACCGATGACGTCACCAACGACACGGGCGGACTTTTTATAAGGCTTGTTGAAATCATTCTTCAACTCATTCATCGCAAATAAAACTCGGCGGTGAACTGGTTTTAAACCATCTCTTACGTCGGGAAGGGCACGACCCACGATTACACTCATCGCATAATCTAGGTAAGAGTTCTTTAATTCATCTTCGATATTAATCGGCAGGATTTCTTTAGCGTTATCAGTCATAAACTGCACTGTCCTTTATTATTTGTAGAGCACTTACAAACTGATGCTATCTATTCTATAAATAGACGTTGACCTGACGTAAATCGCTCACTTGTTATTGTTAGCCAAGGCTTGGCTAATAGATATTATCATTAAGGCTGTTGAATATGTAGATGTATGTCATAATAATTTATATAAAAATTGTCAGTTGATATGCTTAACAGCGTTAAAGGCTGAAAAAACAATAATGCTTCGAGGATAACATGACTGTAGTTAATGTTGATAATAATGAAATAGCGAAGTTTTCCGCTCTAGCATCCAAATGGTGGGATCTTAATGGCGAGTTTAAACCTCTTCATGATATAAATCCGGTGCGACTCTCTTTTATAGAAGAAAAGTCTCAGGGATTGCTTTCAAAAGACATTTTAGATGTCGGTTGTGGGGGGGGGATTCTTGCAGAGTCGATGGCTAAGGTCGGTGCTTCAGTAACTGGAATTGATTTAGCTAAAGATTCACTGGATGTAGCAAAGCTACACGGCTTGGAGTCAGGTGTTAATGTTAATTATGAATTAAGCAGTGCGGAAGATTATGCACGTGACTTTCCTGAGAGTAAGGACATTGTTACTTGTTTGGAAATGTTGGAACATGTTCCCGATCCTGCCTCGGTTATTCAAGCCTGTGCGAATATCGTAAAACCAGGAGGTAAAATTTTCTTTTCTACTATTAATAGAAATATGAAATCGTGGGTTATGGCAATTCTGGGTGCGGAGTATGTTCTTAACCTAGTGCCAAAGGGGACACATGATCATAAGAAGTTCATTACTCCCGCTGAAATGACGAGATGGGTAGATAGTACAAGTTTGGTATCGAGAGCGATAACCGGCCTACATTTGAACCCACTAAACAACACCTATTATCTGTCGAATAAAAACGTTGATGTAAATTATATACTTTATTGCGAAAAGCCTCTATAACCACTATATCTAGTATGTTTTAAAAAAATAAACACTAGATACATGGTTCCCGTTACAACAAAAAAGCATAACGCAGCCCTTTTTAGACTAATTTATTTTATAAAAAAATAAATAAAAATAATTCAGTTGCATCCTTTATAACCTTGCTGATTTGGTTGCGTTAACGTTAGTCACTACTAACTGAATCAAAAACCAGTGCCAAAACCAGTAAAAAACACTATATGTTGGGTTGCATCTAACTCAAAACCTCACTATCTTGTGTTCACCAGGTCCCGAACACAACAGTAAAAGTGTGAAATTTCATACACAATGTTTCAGTGTTTCCTTGGTAAGGATTTAAGGGAGTTTAAATCGAGCTAAACATATCGGCGCAGACCAAAGAGCGATAATAAAAAATGAATAGTACTCTTCTAGTGACAAAAAGAAACGGCACACAAGAACCCATTGAGTTAGACAAGATCCACAAAGTCGTCAAATGGGCTGCCAACGGCTTAACTGATGTGTCAGTTTCACAAGTCGAAATAAAAGCTCAAATTCAGTTTTACAATGGAATCAAGACAGCAGAAATTCACGAAACTATGATCAAGTCTGCAGCCGATCTTATTTCAACTGAAGTACCTGATTATCAGTACCTTGCTGCACGTTTGGCTATTTTCCATTTACGTAAAAAAGCTTACGGCCAATTTGAACCGCCAGCCCTTTATGCGCATGTGAAGAAAATGGTTGAAGCTAAAAAATATGACGACCATCTAATGCTAGATTACACGCAGGCTGAATTTGAAG
>JBLIKA010000115.1:0-10542 GCA_047637355.1 Glaciecola sp.
TGAGTTTCTTTTGACGGAGCTTCTTTCGATACTCCTCCATATATGTTACTGAGCCAACAACATAACTAAATTCCTCTTCAATATGTGAAGTCAGTATTAGCCAATTGTCTTCATCAATTCCGAATTGGTCTAATATACTCGATTTAATCTTTATACTTGGTGCGTCTATTATTCGAGCATTTTTACATCGTGTTGCAGTTTGACGCAATAGATTTGTATAACAGATTAATTCAATATTGATGAAGTTTGGTCCATTTTTAAGTGGGCTTTTTAACCATTTAAGTTCCATCGGTTGCTTTCCCACTTTTAAGCAAGCTAATCGTCTTTTTATACTCGTATAATGCGAATTTTCTAAGGTAGTAGCTATACCAGCTCTTATTGGATTTAAATCGACATAAACCATACATGAGACGATGGCACGCTCATCCAACAGCGCTTGAGATTTAAAACGGGACTCCCAAAACCGGCCGGAACAATGATCCTCTCTGTTGGCTCGCAGAGCAATATACTGGTTCAGCGCTTTCATAAAATAGCTAATACTAGTCAGTCTTTCTCTGTAAATTTTAGTGATTTTATGAATCGTAGATAATTGTATTGGTGTCAGTTTTTCTCTCTGCTGCGGGTCGATATACATAGCTGTAATTGTTTTGTTCGGGTGTATTGAGTGCCAGCGTTGAATTACCTCTAAGTTGCTCCAGGTTTGCGCGCGCTCAGTGTCTACATGCAACACCAGATGGTTGTGATTATGCATAATAGCGTAAGCACAAACGTTAATAGAAAATGCAGATGAAAGCTTAGTTAAACGCTTTTCAAACCAATCCCTACGATGCTCAAAACTATTTCCAGTGAATTTGTCATATCCGCACAGAAAAGCTCTGCGAACACAGCGGCTTATGCAATGGTAGTAAGAGGTTTGTGACAATATTATTTGTTTACTGCGAGCAACTGGCATTTGTAGTCCCTATATTTATCCTTCTGATAGAGTATTGGACTACGCCAAAAATAATAGCTGTCTTGAGATTCAGTTTTGCGTCTTGATGATAATAAACAGTTTAAAACGAAGACGCACCTATAATGTGCAGTTTGTTAAGTAACAAATCGAAAGTTATAAAGACGCGTAATGCTGAGAAATAGGTGTGTCCTACTCGACGGTGTGAGCGAAATCTATAGCGTTATTTTCAATTTTGCGAGTGTTAAAAGCATTAATTCCATCTTTTTTACTATAGTAGTGATTTCATTTTTAATATCAACATTGTCGCTTTGCAGTATTGAAATATCTTTTGCAAGTTCATCTACATATGGTCCAAAACGCTTACTCCTTGTAGTAAAACCATTATCTTCAGTGAAGATTACAGAGAACTTTGCTTTGCCCGCTTGTTGTAGTTTATCAAGTGCCGAATCTGCATCAATCGCCTTGCGATATATTATTTGCATGTTTTCAGTTATTTTTGCTAAAACCTGTTGCACGAAGATCTCCTAAAATTATTCTCAAGAAAAAGGCTGAATTGCCGATAAACTGTTGAAGTGCGCAATACTGCCCACTTTTTTATGCAGCTACAAGCAATAAAAGGAAAAGGTATGGATATTTCAGGTACTAGTGCCTCAAGTGTATCCGGTGCGCTGGAGATTAAATCTGCTAAGTTGGCCAAAAACCTACAAGAGCAGGAAGGTCAAGCAGCGCTTCAGTTGATTGAGTCAGCTGACGTACCCAAATCATCATCTAGCGCTGGATTAGGTTCTATTATTAACACTTATGCCTAAACCAGCACTTGATGACGGTTGTAAATTCAAGTCTATCGGCGTTTTGCTAGGTTGTCCTCCAATCTCAGTTACGAGTTTAGGGACAAGATATCCTGGCAAACGCTTTATTACTTCTTTCATTAATTCCTTAGCTCTTTCAACGTCGACATCAAAATGAGCTGCTCCTTTTACTTTATCTAATAGGTGCAAATAGTATGGCATCACGCCAATTTCAAAGAGAGACTCACTTAACGCAATTTGTTCATTTACATTATCATTGACTCCCTTTAAAAGGACCGCCTGATTGAGAAGCGTAATTCCTGATGCACGCATTTTTGAGCAGGCTTTAGCTAGCTCTGGACTGACTTCATTAGCGTGATTAGTATGCAATACCAATACTTTCTGAAAGCGACAATTTGTAAACCAGTCAATGAATTCATCATTTACTCGAGAGGGGATTACTACAGGCAACCTTGTGTGGATCCGAAGCCTTATTAAATGGGGTATTTCTTCAAGTTGTTTAACTAACCATTTTAGATGGCTGTCTTTTGACATTAACGGATCGCCGCCGGAGAATATTACCTCAGTGATATTTTTATTTTGCTTGATGTAAGTAATTGCCTCCTGTAATTCGCGTTTATTGACAGAGTTTTCTTCATATGGGAATTCTCGCCTAAAGCAATAACGACAATTCACGGCACAACCACTTTTGACTATGAGCAAAACTCTATTTTCATATTTGTGCAGGAGACCTTTTATTTCATTTTTGTGTTCTTGGAGAGGATCTTTGACAAAACCAGGTGTGTCTTTATATTCAATATCTTGCGGTAATACCTGCAACAACAAGGGGTCCTTTAAATCATTCTTATTCATCAAACTAGCAAAATGTCGAGGTACTTTCATGGCAAAAAGTTTCCTCGCAGGATTATTTTTTAGCGCAATTTCAGGGGCTAAATTAAGATATTCTAGTAAAGACTCAAGGGTCGTAAAACAATTTGCTAATTCTTTTTGCCAGTTTGACTCTACAGCAATGCTATTTTTAGGTATTATTCGTTTCACAAACATGCTCACAACGTAAATTTTAGAGGAACTATGGCTCATTTCAGTACAAACGAGTTCAAAGCGGGCTTAAAGATAATGCTCGACGGCGAACCTTGCAACATTCTTGAGAATGAATATGTCAAACCAGGCAAAGGGCAAGCCTTTAGCCGTGTTAAACTTCGGAAACTTATTTCGAACAAAGTACTAGAAAAAACATTTCGGTCTGGTGATTCGGTTGAAGGTGCTGATGTCATGGATACGGAACTTTCCTATCTCTATACCGACGGCGAGTTTTGGCATTTTATGAACAATGAAACGTTTGAGCAAATTGCTGCCGATGAAAAAGCTTTAGGTGACAGTATAAAGTGGTTAGTAGAAAATGATACTTGTACTATCACATTGTGGAATGGGACTCCTATTGTAGTAACTCCCCCGAACTTTGTTGAGTTAGAAATTACTGAAACTGACCCTGGTTTAAAAGGTGATACTGCCGGCACGGGAGGTAAACCTGCGACATTAGTTACTGGAGCCGTAGTTAGAGTGCCATTATTTGTTCAAAAAGGTGAGATAATTAAAGTTGATACACGAAGCGGTGAATATGCCTCACGTGCACAAAAATAAGATAATTAAAGAGGTTGTGCTGCAAGCACTAACCTCTTTTATTTTCTAATGAATATTTCAAATGGATGGCAACCGTCTGCGTCAGTCGAAAGTCTTGTAAAAAGAGCTAAAATCCTCACTGAAATAAGACAATATTTTGCGACTGAAAAGGTGTTAGAAGTTGAAACGCCGACCATTTCACCGTCGACTATCACTGATGTTCATCTAGAGGCGATGAGAACAGTACACACAAATCCACAGTCAGTTATAAAGACACACCTCTTTTTACAGACTTCGCCAGAATACTACATGAAAAGAATGTTATGTGCTGGTTTTCCAAGCATTTATCAAATCACAAAATGCTATCGAGACGATGAAGTAGGCCGATACCACAATCCTGAGTTTACAATGCTGGAGTGGTACCGTTTAGGCTTTTCAATGAATGAATTGATCAATGAGGTAGATGTTATCTTAAGACTCATCCTGGACACTCCTGTTTGCGAGAAAACTACCTACAGTGAATTATTCGTTAAGCACCTTGATTTAGATGTGAAAAGCGATTCTGATATAAAAATTGTTTCGATATGTAAAAAATGGGGCTATGAAAATGCAGTGCCATTGGATTTCAAAGATAAGCTTTCTCCAATCGACAGGGATATGCTTTTACAACTTTTATTTTGTGAAAGAATTGAAAGAGAAATTGGTATAGATCGGCCTATCGTGGTGACCAGATTTCCAGCTAGCCAGGCGTCGTTAGCTAAAATTGATCCTTCTGATCCGTGGTTATCCCTGCGGTTTGAGTTTTATTATCAAGGAATTGAACTAGCTAATGGCTTTGAAGAACTCGACGATGCTGATGAACAAAGAGCTAGATTTATTTTGGACAACAAACAAAGGAAAGAAAGTGGTTTAGATGTTAAGCCTGAAGATGTAAAGTTTCTAAACGCATTGGGAGTAGGTTTACCAAAATGTTCGGGAGTGGCACTTGGAATTGATCGCCTTTTAATGTTAGCTCTTGGCAAAAAGCACATAAGTGAAGTGTTAAGTTTCGATTTTGCTGCCCTCTAATTAGTAAAGTGTGTATTAATGGAAAATGAAATCAATATAGACGTTTGGTTTCAGCAACTCGCAGATGCTGAAAAACGAGCAAACAAAGACACACCCCACATAGTCGTGGGGTATGGCAGTCTCATGAGCAAAACTAGTCGTGATAGGTATAGCAATATAAGGTCTCTTCCGCTTCCTGTAATTGTTAATGGATGGGAGAGGGCTTGGGTGACGAAGTCTGATGATGAAAAGCAAACTTATGTTGGAGCCTATCAAAATAGCTCAAGCAGTTTTAACGGCCACGCTTTCTATACGAATATCGATGAAAAACTGCTACAACGAGAGCTCGACTACAGATTTTCGGAGGTCACATTAGATCAATTAGATTTCGGCTTAGCGCTAAATTCCTCTGTGCTAGAAGTTTTATCCCATCATACAATTTACGTTTGTGAAACGCTTCAACAAAAACTACCCTCCATAGAATTTCCAGTAAATGCTAGCTATATTGATACATGTCTAAAAGGATGTTTAGAGGTAGGTGGACTAGATGAGGTCACACGGTTTATTAAGACCACAAGGCATTGGCCTGATGCTTTCAAACTAGATGATCGTTTAAAGCCTAAGTATCCGAGGGCTGCAACAATATGTGTATCTGACTGTCAAATATTCGATGAGATACAAAAGCGAAACATATTATGATGAAAAGCCAAAGACTATGTTTTAGAAAACCGGACGAGTCAGATTCGGAATTCATCTATAGTTTAGTAAATGACCCCGATTGGTTAAAATATATTGGCGATAGGAAAGTAAATAATCAGGAAGATGCCGTTAGTTTTATCACTGAAAATTTAAGTGCACAGCATCAAGACGAGCGGCTTGGATTGAAAATTTGCTGTTTGCGGCTTAGTTATTTATCTGGAGAAACAGAAAATAAAGACACAGAAAATAAAGACACACCTATAGGCGTTTGCGGTTTGCTTAAGAGAGATTATCTCGATTCGATTGATCTTGGATATGCTTTCACTAAACAATATAGAGGGTTTGGGTATGCGATAGAAGCAGCTTCGTTTTTTAAAGCTTATGCTTTCAACGAGTTAAATGTTGATAAGCTTTACGCTACAGTATCAAAAGAAAATGGGAAATCTATTTCATTGCTTGAACAGTTAGGTTTTAAATCACTTGGAGAGCTTATAAAAAATGATGAAGGATCTCGTGATGTTTTACTGTATAGGAGCTACGGCGATCATAAATCACCACTTTTGTAGTTTACAATAAACTGAACTGAACAAGACACACCCAAATAGGTGTGTCTTGTTTCTGGCTATGTTAACAAAAATCGCATCGAGATAATCACTGTGGTGTTCGTAGCACCATTAACCTAATTTCAGTCATGTCTTCTATTGCAAACTTTACCCCTTCACGTCCTAATCCCGATTCTTTCACTCCGCCGTATGGCATGTTGTCAACTCGCCAACTTGGTACATCACCGATTACTACGCCACCAACATCTAATTCATCCCAAGCTTTATGGGCTTTGTAGATGTCTCTGGTGAAAACGCCAGCTTGCAAACCAAATTGACTGTCATTGACTAATTTCAATGCTTCATCGAAATCAGAAAAAGGTGCGATTGTTGAAACAGGTCCAAACGCTTCTTCCGTATTTATTTCACAATTCGTTGGCACATCTTCAAGCAATGTAGCTTGTAACATTAGCCCATTTCTCGAGCCTCCGCACAGCAATCGTGCACCCGCCTTAACCGCACTTTTGATCCAACCCTCAAGGCGTTTAGCTTCTGACTCAGAGATCATTGGGCCAATGAACGTATCCTCATTCAATGGATCTCCATGAATCAAATTTTCGACCTTTTCAATGTATGCATATTTAAACTTTTCATAAATGGATTCATGAATAAAAATACGTTGAACACTAATGCAACTCTGGCCTGATTGATAATATGCACCAAAAACGATTCGTTCAACGGCATCCTCAATATCAGTATCATAGTCGACTATACAACCAGCGTTACCACCCAACTCTAGTATTACAGGCTTTTTACCTGCTTTGGCTTTTAATTTCCAACCGACGCTAGGTGAACCGGTGAAGCTTAGAAGTTTGAAGCGATCGTCAGTTGTAAAAAGGTCTGCACCATCTCTGCTGCAAGGTAATATTGAAAAAGCACCTTCAGGCAGATCTGTCTCAGCTAGAACCTCACCTATAATTAGGGCCCCAACAGGAGTCCTGCTAGCGGGCTTCAATACAAAAGAGCATCCTGCCGCTATAGCAGGAGCTATTTTATGAGCTGCCAAGTTTAATGGAAAATTAAAGGGAGATATAAAAGAGCAGGGACCAATTGGCACTTTCTTATATTGTCCTTGATACCCTTTGGCTCTTTCGGTAATTTCTAAATTCATTACCTCCCCGTTAATACGCACTGATTCTTCTGCAGCGATTTTGAAGGTGTCTATTAGCCTCGTAACTTCACCTCGTGCATCTTTTATAGGTTTGCCAGCTTCAATGCACAATACATGCGCTAATTCATCAAATCGCTCTTTGAATCTTGTTACGCAGTGTTCTAATATCTGTTGACGTTTGTAAGCAGGCATTTTATTTAGTATTTTCTGGCTTCTCTCCGCTGCGTCAATAGCTTTATCAATTGTTTCGGCGTCAGCCATTGCAACCCGGGTAGCTACTTCTCCAGTATATTTGTTAGTTACTTCAAGATGTTGATTGGCAAAAACAGGTTTGTTTGCAAGGAAGTATGGATATTGTTTTGCTAGTTTAGTCATTGTTATTTTCCTTTTATAAAGACACACCTCATTGTGATACAGGTGTGTCTAGTTTTAGCCCAGATTGCAAGTTTAAAAAGAACCTTTTATAGGTGTGTCTTTATTCAGCTTAAATTTTGGGATTACAGCTTCGCACTAAGCTCTCGAATCGTCGTGTGTAATGTTTCATCATTCAAAGTATAATCAACTGGCACATCAATTAGATGGACTGCAGGGTCGGCGAGGCAATTTTGTAGGGTTGGGAGGAGCTCTTCTGTTGCCCCAATTCGCCACCCTTTACCGCCATATGATTCTACATATTTAACGAAATCAGGATTGCCATAGTCTAACCCGTAGTTTTCAAATTTCATGTGTGCTTGTTTCCACTTAATCATTCCATAAGCATCGTCACGCAGTATGATCACTACAATATGCAGGTTTAGCCTGACTGCCGTTTCTAGTTCTTGGCTGTTCATCATAAAGCCCCCGTCGCCACAAACAGTAATGACTGCTTTTTCTGGGTAGACTAGTTTTGCAGCTATTGCCGAAGGTAGACCAGCCCCCATGGTTGCCAATGCATTATCGAGTAAAACTGTGTTCGGCAGGTAGGCAGGATAATTTCGAGCAAACCAAATTTTATAAACACCGTTATCTAGTGTAACGATCCCGTCTTTGGGCATTGCTTTTCGGATTTCTCGAACAAAACGTTCAGGTAGTATAGGGAAGCGATTATCATCTTCAGAAGCCTTTCTATGAGCTATATAAGCATCGTGAACATCTCTATAAAAATCCAGCGTCCAGCTATCTTGCGGTTTAATTTTTTCTTTAATTTGCCAAATGCTATTGGCTATATCACCAATTACTTCTAATTGTGGGAAGTAGACAGGGTCCACTGCAGCCGAATCAAAGTTTATATGAATGACTTTTTGATCATCATCTTCCATAAAGAAAGGGGGCTTTTCAACCACATCGTGTCCAACATTGATAATTAAATCAGCTCTATCGATAACGCGATGGACAAAATCACCAGATGACAAGGCTGTATTACCCATAAACAGCTTTCCACTCTCATCAAGTACCCCTTTACCCATTTGAGTTGTAATGTAAGGGATTCCCGTTTTATCGACAAACTCTTGAAGCATTTTAGCGGTAAGCTTGCGATTTGCTCCAGCGCCTATTAATAGAACTGGGGATTTTGCTTTTTCAATCATATCAACAGCAAGACTAATTGCTTTATATTCTGCAATTGGTCGTCTAGCGACGCTAGGCTTCAGTAACTTCGCGCTAGTAGATTCATCGGCGATGTCTTCAGGTAGTTCAATATGAACGGCTCCTGGCCGCTCCTCTGATGCAAGTCGAAAAGCTTCTCTGACGACCGATGGTATGCGATCTCCGCTAACAACTTGTGTTGTATATTTTGTAATAGGTCGCATCATATCGACTACATCAATGACTTGAAATCGGCCTTGTTTACTGGTCTTTATTGGTTTCTGGCCTGTTATCATTAGCATTGGCATCGCACCAAGTTGTGCGTATGCAGCCGGGGTTACTAAATTAGTTGCGCCCGGTCCTAATGTTGATAAACAAACTCCTACTTTACCAGTCAAGCGCCCATAAGTGGCTGCCATAAAACCAGCACCTTGCTCATGGCGGGTTAAAATAAGCTTGATGGATGAACTACGTAAGGATTCTAATAAATCGAGGTTTTCTTCGCCCGGTATACCAAATATATACTCAACGCCCTCTGCTTCAAGCGCCTTTACCATTAAATCAGATGCTTTCATAACTTTCCTTTTTCTTAACTGAGTGTCTAGTATAGACAGGTAAATTCAATTTACATATTCAGTTTAAGAATAAAGTATTAAGCTACGCTTTCATTAGTGGCGCATATGATCGATATTTTAATACTGTGGCTCAGGTAATACCGTGGCTGTTATTAAAAGCACATTTTCTCTTGGCGCGTCTTGAAAACGAATAATTGCCTTATATTCAGTCTCAACTAAAGCAATTTTATCAAGAACAGCCGTGCCTTCAACAACACTGCCGAAAACAGTGTAGCCCCAAGTTTTCCCTGGATCTAAATTGTTATTATCTTTCATATTAAAAAAGAATTGGCGTTTGGCTGAATGCGGATCATCTTCTCTTGCCATAGCAATGCTGTGTAAATCATTTTTCAGTCCATTTCCAGATTCGTTAATAATCGAACGACTAGCTTTCTTCTCCTGGTATGCTGGGTCATAACCACCGCCTTGTATAATATAACCGGGAATAACGCGATGAAATAACGTGTTATCAAATTCGCCTCTTTTAACATAACTTAAGAAGTTATTTACGGTAGCGGGTGCTTTTCTTCTATTCAACTCAATCACTATATTACCCAAGCTAGTTTCAAGCATTACCAATGGATAATAATTATCTTTTTGAATATTCTCTCCGGGTTGTCTTGGTGTGTTTGCCGTTACGCTAAAACTCAAAATCGCAAGCATGAAAAATGAATATATCGATTTGGCCATTTTATTGCCTTGCTTTGTGCGTTGATAAAATACTGAACTTCTTATTACTATCGATGACTTCATACCCACCAAACAGTTTCTTTAACTTAATTGGGTAATCTAAATGACGATTACCCACAATTCTCAATTCACCACCATGTTTTAGTGCTTTTTTTGCATCGGTGAACATTTGATATGCAACGTGATCCGTAATCGTATTTTGTTGATGAAAGGGAGGGTTACACAATACAATGTCGTAATTCGACGATGCAAATTTCAACGGCTCTTCCAAGCAATTACTAACGATAAAAGTTGCTCGCTCCTCACTACCGATGTGATCAATAACGTTTTGTCTTGCAGATTCAACAGCCATAAAAGATTCATCGACGAAAGTGACATGCGCTGTTTTGTTCTGGTCTAACACAGACACACCTATTACGCCGTTACCGCAGCCCAAATCAATAACGTGTTTATTGAGTGCATTAGGTAGATTTTTCAGCAATATTCTTGCGCCAATATCTAAATGCTCACGACAAAAAACATTAGCATGGTTGCTAAGAGTGAATGGAATTAGTGGGTCAGATACAATTGTAGGGTAGGGAGATGTTTCTGTCTTAATACCCACATATTTAGCAAAAATAAGTCTGGCTTTCTTTTTTGCCAAAGATGTTGTTGTGGTACCAATGTACTTTTCAAATAATTTTAAAACAGAATTTTGCACTGTCTTTACTTTTCCAGCTGCAATAATTGTTGTATTCACATCCAAGACAGACTGCAGAGTGATGAGTTGTTGTTCCAACAAAGCAAGTGAGCGTGGAATTTTAATTAGTACTACTTTTGCTTTGGCAGCAATAAC
>JBLIKA010000116.1:0-10332 GCA_047637355.1 Glaciecola sp.
CGCCGTAAGTCTTTGCTAATACCGACGTGATTGCCGCTGTAAGAGTTGTTTTACCGTGGTCAACGTGGCCGATAGTACCAACGTTTACGTGTGGTTTATTACGTTCAAACTTTTGCTTTGCCATTTTAGATATTCCCAGCAACGTATTAAAAATTAATTTTTCAATGAAGTAAGGGAAGAATAGTAGGAAGTGGTGCTGATAGGCAGATTCGAACTGCCGACCTCACCCTTACCAAGGGTGCGCTCTACCAACTGAGCCATATCAGCAACGTTAATGGAGCGGGCAGCGGGAATCGAACCCGCATCATCAGCTTGGAAGGCTGAGGTAATAGCCTTTATACGATGCCCGCATTCCTAATTCTCGTTCCCCACTTCATGAGAAAGTGGTGGAGGGGGCAGGATTCGAACCTGCGAAGGCTGAGCCGGCAGATTTACAGTCTGCTCCCGTTGACCGCTTGGGTACCCCTCCGAGATTGATGGTGCCGACTACCGGAGTCGAACTGGTGACCTACTGATTACAAGTCAGTTGCTCTACCAACTGAGCTAAGTCGGCACTGCATCAAGTGGTGCGCATAGTAAAGAAATGATCGGCATGTGGCAATAGTTAATTGTAAAAAAGACAGGTTTTTTTGTACTTTTTTTTAATCTGTCTTTTTTTACTGCAATTTTTTGATGTTTTTTAATCAACAAGCAAGGTTAGACCTTCTAAAACTAAATTTTCACTTTCAATAATATTTTGGATATCGAGATTTAAAAAAACACTCTTATCACCGCCAGTTAAAAATATTTCATATTTATCGATATTTTTTTTAATTTCTCGCTCGGCCATCAATAACGTGCCTAAAATTTGAGCTGTACAACCATTATCAACGCAACGTGGTGTATCGCTGCCAAAGCTCGTTGAACTCGAGTTTTTGTCGTCTGTAAAAACACGGCTCGTGTTTTTAAATAAACTTTGTTTAAGTAATGAAATGCCAGGGACTATCCATCCACCTAAATGATTTCCGTTTTTGACAGCATCAATTGTCATCGCAGTGCCAATATCGACTACTAAGAAAGTCTGGCTCGAGCTGATTTGCATGCATGCAAGCATAGCTAGCCAACGATCAACTCCCATATTTGATGGAATTAAATACGAGTTTGTGAGACCGAATTCATTTTTTTTGGTTTTAGCAATTGTAAGTGACGAGTTATTGCTATTACAAATAATTCTAATATGTTCGGTTATGTCTTCTTTACCTACATTGGAAAGATAAACATGGCTAACACTTTCAATAAGTATGTTGAGTTCATTGATATCCCCATGGCGTGCGATTATACCTATAGACCCGTCCTCAGAATCATATAGTGCGGATTTAATACAGGTATTACCAACATCAATAAGTAACTTACGCTCTTTTAACACTTATTTCTCCACCATGATGTGGTGTTACTTTACCAGCGTTTTCTAAAAGTAGAGCCCCACCTTCATTAATGCCTTTGCTCAAGCCATGAATACGGTTGCTGCCAGATTCAAGATAAACGTACTCATTGTAAAAAAGATCTGCATCTTGCCACTCAGACAAAAATGGAGTTAAGCCTTCTATTTCGAATTGCCTAAGCATAGTTTTTAACGTTGCAATAATAAGTGCGGCTAATTCATTTCTATCAACTGGTTTGTGAGTAATGCTAACTAGGTCTATAAAAGGCTGGTCAATTCCATTTACGGATTCTGGCAAGTCGATATTGATACCTATACCTATCACAGCACTTGCATCGGAACCAACCTGCCCTTCAACTTCTACCAATATTCCAGCTAGCTTTTTAAGATTGTAGTAAACATCGTTAGGCCACTTTAATTTACAATCTATTACTCCAATTGTCTTCAATGAGCGATTAATTGCTATACCCACCAATAGAGACAAACCGGCAATTGACTGGTATCCACCCGTAAAGGTCCAGGCCATTGACATATAAATACTAGAACCGAAAGGAGACACCCATGCTTTTCCGCGTCTACCTCGGCCATGCGTTTGTGCTTCAGCTAGACAAACAAATCCCTGAGGTAATTCATGCAGGCGTTGTTTAACATAAGTATTCGTGGAGTCAATTACACTCACTACTTCGATTGTGTCTTTATGCTCTTGACCGAGACGCTGAATAATCCTATTTTGGTCCAAGAGTCGCAGTGGTGAAGCTAACTTATAACCTCGGCCTTTCACGCTGAATACGTCTAAACCTATATCCATTAAATACTTTATGTGATTAGCGACCGCACTGCGGCTAACGCCCACGATTTCACCGAGAAGTTCTCCAGAGTGGAACTCGCCATTAGCAAGTTCCTTTATTAGCAGCGACCGAGTTTGCGCAGCCTTTCTCCTCATAACCTTATTAGTCCGCAATTACCGACCAAGCGAACTTCATTTTCTAATTCAATACCGAACGCGTTATACACATCTTGTTTGATTTCTCTGGCTAACATGAGTAACCCTTCTCCATTGCCGTTTCCGATATTAACGAGTACCAGAGGTTGCCTTTCATGGCATTTAACACCTAAATACATTTTGCCTTTAAAACCGAGTTGATCAATCAACCAAGCAGCAGGGATTTTAACACTTGCCTTTGAAACCCTAAAATTAGGAACAGCGCTATAGTGTTTTTCAATTTCTTCTAGTAATTCATTTGTCACTACAGGGTTTTTGAAGAAACTCCCTGCATTTCCCAATACTTTTGGATTGGGTAGCTTCTCGCGCCTGACTTCAATCACTTTATGGAATACATCAATCGGCGTTGCTTTATGCAATTGATTGAGCGGAGCATAACTACTCTCCACTATATTTTTTTTAGGTAATTTAAAGTTAACTTTTGTAATAACAGCTTTGTTAAAAAGACGGTGTTTAAAAATACTGTCTCGGTAGGCAAATTCACAATCAAAATGGCTTATAATATTAAAACTACACTTTTGAATATCGTAGTATTCAACACTTGATATGAATTTTTCAATTTCAACGCCATAAGCGCCAATATTTTGAATAGGAGCGCCGCCGACCGTTCCGGGTATTAGAGCAAGATTCTCAAAACCAAACGCCCCAATAGATAAAGTATATTCGACCAAGTTATGCCAAGATTCTCCTGAAGCAACGGATAAATTGAAGTCATCTACAGTTTCTTGTACCTGGATGCCTTTTAATTTATTGAGAATAATAGTTCCGGAATAATCTTCCAGAAAAACACTATTACTACCTTCTCCTAACAAATAATAATTGGTTGTGTTAACTCTCTCAAAAATTGAAAACAAATCTTCCTCGGTGTTAATCTCAACTAGATCAAGTGCCGACGTCTCAAAACCAAAAGTATGTAGATTCTTCAAAGGTACCACTATTAATGCCTATTCTTGTTTTGGGTATGTAAGCTAACAAACCCACACTGCCATATAATACCAAGTTTTATTGTTGACGCTTAACTTTTTAACACCAGCACGCTAATATGGCAGTCTATTGTCAAAAATTGTTAGCTCACTCATACAATTTGGTGGTGGAAGTTGGTATCGAATGGGTTACAATACTCAAGTCGAAAATAGAGAGTGTATTATGAAAATCTGTGGTGTAGAAATAAAAGGTTCTGAGGCAATAGTGTCTTTGTTATCGTTTAAGGATGGCTTGTTCAACTTGCCTGAATGTCGAGTACGCAAAGTTGAATTTAACAAACGAAACAGTACCGGTGACATCCGTTATTTTCAATCTACTTTTAGCAAATTGATGGCAGACTACACTGTCGATATTGTGGTTATAAAAGAAAGACCATTGAAAGGTAAGTTTGCAGGCGGTTCGTTAGGCTTCAAAATGGAATCTGCTATTCAACTTATAGATGGACTCGAAGTTGAGACAATGTCTCCGCAAGTTTTTAAAGAAGCTATAAAACGTAATCCAGTCGTCGTTTCTTTTGCCGAAACTGGTTTGAAGGCGTTCCAAGAAAATGCATTTACGGTAGCATATGCCAAGCACATGAATCTTCAGTTTCCACCACCACCTGTTGAATCAATAGAGTAGAATAGAGTACCGCAAATAATAGGCTAGTTTGACTGGCCTATTATTAACTATAGGAGTAAACAACCTGCACAACCCAACGTGCTAAGCTCCAACAGTAAAATACTAGTGAATGTGGTGCAACATCGCTATTTTTTCATCTGACATATCCGTTAATGTTTCGCCATAATCCAATAATTTTTTGCCGGCAAGCAGTTGCACGTCATCCCCATTCAAACGCACATATTGCAACTCTCCTCGTTGCAACAATGTTCCCGATAATTTTACCGGTACAGCTACTTTGTCAGATAAGGGGATTGAGGCGCTGCTGCCATCTTCATTCATCAACAAATAACCTAAACGCTCACCCAGTTTATTTTTAACCGCCAGCATGGGCGGCACACCACCGAGCAAGCATAATCTGGCACAAGCACGATGTACTTTGCCACCGCCGGGTTTCATGACACCAAGGAAGCATTTTGAGTCAATAATTTCACCTTCAAAAGTCACCTCTCCTAAATATTGATCTACAACTTCAAATTCGGTGTTACTCGAGACCAATTGTACGTCGGCGTCAGCAGGAACTTGCAGCATAGTCCAGTCGCCTCTAACGATGGGTAAGCCGGAAACGGTTATCCATTGATTTACGTAAGGTTGTAGTAACTCGTTAGCCGACTTCTTAAATCTGTCAACCAGAATAACCGAGCGTTTCTCCTTGCCCACATAATGTAAAACCGGATAAGGGTCTAGGGTAAGATAACCTGACATTGTGGATTCATTAGACAACTCGGCGACTCCCTTCCCTGCGCTTTGTTGATTCAGTGATAACCACCCCCCAACAGAGACACTAATCAATAAAATGATGGGAATAACAATCTTATAAAAAGACACAATTGACTGTGGGGCTTTGAGATAGCCTACAAAAAACTCATTATTTTTACGCATCAGTTAGTGTCTCCACGTTGATAAGTTGCTCGATTACTAACACAGGACGTTCTGTTCCTTCAGGTAATCCTTGTGTATTTAACATAACTTTGTCCAAGTCCATTTTTAGTTCGTAGGTGGCAACGCGTTCATTAAATGGAGCGGGTGAGCGTCCATCTTCAGGACGATACTGATAGCCATGCCAAGGGCATGTGATCAAACCATCAATGATGCAACCCTCGCCCAAAGGGCCATTTTGATGTTGGCAAACATTTGAAATCGCTGCGAGTTTATTGTTGTCATAACGGAATATAGCAACACGCTCACCACTGCCAATTTGGATAGTTTTAGCACGGTTATTACCAATTGCTTTCCAATCGCCAATATCAATCCAATTGGTGGCACTTGCTTTCACATCTGTGCGGGCGAAAAACAAGGCGGCAGTAAGATGCAGTAGCGCGACTATGCCAGCACTAGAAAACACGAGGGCCGGTAATAATCCTACCGTACTGTCTTGCATGGCACCGTAACTAACGTGAGCAATCACTAGGGCAAACGCCACATACACCATCATATGTATCGCTTTCCATATTGGCGCACCTAAATTGGTATTCCAATAGTCATGACTTGTTGCTGCCATGATGAACAGAATGATCAGTGCAAAGAATCCCAATGGTTGAAATGGAACGTCGGCTGAATTCTCAAAACTACCTGGCGAGGTAAAAATCGATTCGATAGGATTCAATGGACCAAATGAGTGATACCAAACAATCACCAAAATAGCGTGTACCAAAACGATAACGAACATCGAAACACCCATATGCCGGCGATTATAAAGCAGCGGTAAAAATCGAGAATCAATTCGGGCTAAAGGGCCAATACACAAGATTAAGGTGAGAAGAATAAATCCTAATGAACCAAAACCGCGTATTAAAATAGTCATGGGTACTAGGGCTTCATCGCCTTTGTGGATGACCACGCTGATCATCGCGAAAACAACGATATAGAGTAAGATACTCAGCCAGAGCGCTTTATCGTAAACTTTCTTATTATTGTTCCACTGAACAGGCACAAATCCATGGCTCATGGTAACTTCCCTCCCTCAACAGGCGCCGACGAAGATTGATAAACGTCTTCAATATCAAAACGCCCCTGATTAGCATGATAAATAATCCAAACTAAAATCGGCGGTAATAATAGCCATATAATCAAGTGGATTTTTTGATGTTTTCTTTTCATATTAATGAGTTCTCAATTCTTTTTAAAAGCACTAAGTTGGAGCCACTTCACGATAAGAATCGGCCAAATCGCTAATGCTGCGGGGGACCACAAAAGTCGCAAAAACCAGGGAGCACCTGTCGCGGATAGATCGATTTTACGATAACCGATAGCAAAAAAAGTGATGGCAAAAAAGATGCCTATAACTAAATAAATAAGAGCCGCAACTGCCATTAAAGTCTCCCTCGCATGCCACCGAATTGGACACCGGTCAAATCCGCCATTAACGACTTGAAGGTGGTTAGATCGTCTATACAAAACTGCTGTAAATCGTCATGCCCACAGGCTCTAGCAAGAATTTTCATTAAGTCAGTACTGGAGTTAAAAAAGCGTTCTAAACGTTTAGCCGCGTCTTCAACCATCAGTCGAGCACGAAGATCTTTTTTCTGCGTTGCGATACCTACAGGACAATTATTGGTGTTACACGCTCGCATTCCCAAACACCCTATAGCCTGCAAGGCCGAATTTGATAATGCAATGGCATCAGCACCCAATGCCAATGCTTTGGAAAAATCGGCAGGCACGCGCAATCCGCCAGTGATAATTAATGACACACCACCTGGACCATTGCTATCTAAATGATGTCTGGCTCGGGCCAAAGCGGGAATAGTGGGTACAGAGATGTTATCTCTAAATATGGTTGGTGCAGCGCCAGTGCCACCGCCGCGACCATCCAGAATTATATAGTCACAACCGATTTCTAGAGCAGCGTCAATGTCCTGTTCGATTTTTTGCGCCGAAAGTTTATACCCGACAGGAATACCGCCAGTTTTTTCTCTTAATTCATCTGCAAAGTCTTTAATTTGCGCGACAGATGTCCATTCCGGAAAAGTAGCTGGGGATATCGCATCTTGGCCTGGTTTCAGTCCCCTGACTTCGGCAATTTTACCCTGTACTTTGTCTCCAGGAAGATGACCACCAGTGCCTGTTTTCGCCCCTTGGCCGCCCTTGAAATGAAAAGCTTGGCACTTTTGTATATTCTCCCAAGAAAAACCAAAACGCGCTGATGCCAACTCGTAAAAGTATCGAGAGTTGCTTTGCTGCTCTTCTGGCAACATGCCGCCTTCACCTGAACAAATGCCAGTACCCGCTAATTCCGCGCCCATTGCCAGAGCGATTTTGGCCTCTTCAGACAAAGCACCAAAACTCATATCAGAAACAAATAGAGGGATTTTTAACGTTAGCGGCTTTTTTGCTCGGGGACCAATAATTACCTCAGTAGCGACCGCATCATTGTCAAGTAAAGGTCTGGTAGCAAGTTGTGCTACATTAAATTGCAAATCGTCCCAACTAGGCAATTCCAAATGAGACACACCCATGGCTGCCATCGGCCCATGATGGCCCAGTCGGCTTAACCCATTACCCGACAATTCCCGGATCAACTTCACATGAGGTTCGTCTTTAGTGCCAGTGTGATCCTGATATAACCCTTGGTATGTTTCGCGGGCATAAGGTTGGGGGTGTATAGCATGCCAAGCTGATATTTCATCTTCATCTACCCAAACTTGCTCGCGCTCGATCCAAGCAGAAAACTTATGCAGCACCTCAGAATTATCATATTCACTGACACCTGTATCCAATCGATAATCCCAGTTATGCACACCACAAATGATATTGTCGCCATCTACATGACCATCTGACATTAAAGCACCGCGGTGAGCGCAACGACCATACAAAACTGACACTTTGTCACCATAGCGAACAATCACAAGATCCACATTAGCGACTAGTGCATAAGCAGGTTTGCGATCTTGCATTTCATTCCAACTTACAATACTGATTTTTTTCATTCTAAGGGTTGCCTATTATTATAATTATTGACGGAAACACATTATTTAAAAACCAAAACCGAGATAACAACGATAGAGGATAGAGTTAGGAAAACTAAACTAAGCGAGCCAACTTCAATATGTACGTAATGTTTGCGATCCGCGAAGGTAGCAAACATCAAGTAAAATATAAGCCACTTGCGGACTCTTCAGAGTGCAGTCTTATTTGTGTACTTTACGTTTCATACGATTCCCATACCATTTGGCGCCTGGAGCGGCGGTTAAGCCGTGCATAAGAGCGCTAATCCATACTGCGTTAATAGCAATGACCAAGACTGCATTTCCATAATCACCTAATATTTTTTCTGACACTATTAATGCAAATAGTGCGGTAGCTAAACCTCTTGGGCCAAACCAGCCCAGGAATAGTCGGGTGATCGGTTTGGCTTTAGTGCCTATTAATGATACATAAATTGCTATAGGCCGAACTAAAAACAAACTCACTAAAATATAGCCAGCCACTGGTAATGTTAAATGTTCAACAGCGTCAGGTAATAAGCCTAAACCAACTACTATGAAAGCCGCCCAAACCAGCATTTGGCCTTCACTCTCGGTAAATTGATAAATAAACCGACAGTGCCCTTTTACAATATTACCAAAAGCTAAGCCGGCCACAAAGGCAGATATAAATCCGTTTCCGCCCAATAATGTCGCCGTTAAATAAGACGTGCCAGTGAGCGCTAGCACACCAATACCCTGGTATACGTGCGAAGTTAGCTCGCGTGATTCACCGAATAGAAATAACCGTCCACTGCTCCACCCCATGAAAAGACCTACGACTATTCCCATTAAAACTTGGCTTGCACCAAATATTAACCAATATAGATTATCATTTTCGGGAGAATTAGACATAGCCACTAAACTAGCTAAAAATAATATGATGGGTAACGCCAAGCCATCATTGAGCCCACTTTCAACCATTAAAGTTTGACGTTCATTTTTGGGGACAGCTTCGTTACTAACAACAGCTTCGCCAAGAGCGGCATCGGTTGGAGCCATAATAGCGGCGACTAAAGCAATCATTGCTAATGGCCAATGTGGAAAGAATATAAAGCCAGCCAAGGTTCCCAACACAATTGATAATGGTAAACCTATTAATAACATCCGCAATGGCCAGACATTTTGCTTCTTAAGCCGTCTTAAATCGATTTGAGACGCATCTAAAAACAACAAGATAATTAACGCAATTTCAGCGATTAAGTACAACACTTTCTCTGAACCATGTACTTCCAATATACCTAATTGTGACATTACTAAGCCAAGCGCAATAAATACGATAGGAGCAGTTATAATTGTGTTGGATAAACTTTTAGCAAGCATAGTATATGCGCTCACGCAGAATAATATTAGTACGATACCTATTTCCAACTTATACACTCCATTGCAACAACACTTTATTCAAGATTGTAGGACCCCAATCTATTAGTACAATTATATGCAAATAATAAGAGCATAAAATAAGCTGACTCAAAAATGGATCATAGATTCGGCATTTGGTTATTGTTAAAGACCTGTATGTTTTACATAATCTTTCAATAAAACATGAAAGGGGCCTTCATTACCAACATCCTGAACCAACGAACGGAACATTATTGAAAATCTACGGTGATGTAGATAGTTAACTACAACCGCACTGTGCCTTGGCGAGTTACCTCATAGTACTTGGGGGCGTGCTAAAATCAAGCCAGCGTAACTGGCGCAAGGCGTCGTTCAACTTCACTATGATCAGCTAGTTTATAACCAAGATGTTATCTTATTTTCTATTAAACCGTAACACACCATTAAAACTTTGGTTCTAGCCATGATGCCGTCTCGTATTGACTCTTTCGTAACAACATAAACTAAGCCATAACCGTTAATATCTTTAATAGTCTCAAGACTTATTTTCTTATCAAGCCTAAAGTCGGGTACGTATTTAAATTCAGTGGCTACAATATTAAGTAATTAGGGCTGCGCCTGCTAGTTTAGCTGCAATGGTAATCCTCCAGTGCTTGAAGATTTATGACTTATTGAATAAAAGGCAAGCTTATTTACTACATAATTCGTTGGTATATTTACATTTATAGTACTAAATAGGTAAACGTGTCTTTGTCGATAAGGCCGAATACGTGGTGAGTGGCCGGACTTTTTTGCCGTGCCAATTAATTGCCACGTGATAGACTTCATGAGTGCGCTAGGTATCTAGCTAAGCATTTACATGAAATAGGATATGTCATAGAGAACGACATTCATTTTAACCAAGTTATTGTGCATGCTGGTAATGAAACGTTAACCAGACGTATATTGCAAAAAATTCA
>JBLIKA010000117.1:0-10314 GCA_047637355.1 Glaciecola sp.
CATGACCATCCAACGGTTGGTATTTAAAACCATCAGCAGCTTGGTATTTAACTAGTCCTGTTGCCATTAACGATTCAGCCATGGCACCATTATCAATCGCTTCTACATGTATACCGCGTGAAACCAGCTGGTATGTCCAACCGCCAGGGCAAGCACCAAGATCAACTGCAGTCATGCCTTTTTGCAAGCAGACACTTTGTTGATTTGGGTTCAAGAATAATTGAATAGCCTCTTCCAGCTTGAGCGTTGAGCGACTCGGAGCTTCGGCGGGGAATTTAAGACGAGTAATACCTAACAGTTGCGAATGACGATTTTTAGGGTAAGAAATAGCAACCATACACTCGCTACTATCAGAGAACACTAAGTGAATAAAAGGTAAACCAGAATGCGGTTTGCTAGTTAACCAGCCTTTCCTTCGGAGCATTTGACGCATAGGAACAGTGAATTTTTTGCAAAACTTCGCTACCTCCTTACCTTTTTCATTATCAGCGTGTTCAACGAATATATCACCCAAGCATTGCAGGCTTAATTCTGTGTTGTCTTTTAAATAATCAAGAATGGTTGTGATCCGGTCGCTGGCATCAGCTAATTCAACATTGCCAATAACACAAAGACGCTGCCTAGCAAAAATACATTCACTTAGTGCAAAGCTGGCAAACTGATCCTGAGCATTGAGCGCTTGATAAAAGTGAAATTGAACCATTGCGCTATTTCGCACAAACTGACTATACCCGAACAGATTCTGATTTGCTGATAGATGTTCCAGCTCTGCACCGAGATCGGCTTCATAGCCTTCTCGGCAATAAAACAACATAGATTTAGTGTCTATCTTGTTACTTTTATTAAATACGCTAAAATTCATTTCTTACTTCCTAACCACGGCGTACATTGTAAGCAACCATCCTAAAATCATAAAAACACCACCAATCGGGGTGATTATTCCTAATGAAGAAACACCTGAAAAAGCGATTGCGTACAAAGAAAAAGAAAAAAAGAAAACCCCGATGGCAACGCAGATAATCGCAATATAAAATAAACGTTTTTGATACAGTGAGTACAATACGCCGAGCATCAACAAGGCGACGCCATGGATCAATTGATACTTAACGCCAGTTTGCAAAATATCCATTTGATATTGACTCAATGTGTCTTTAAGACCATGCGCGGCAAATGCACCCAGCAATACGCCTAAGAACAAATATAATGCACCAATAAAAACACTTGTTTTTGTCTCTGGTGTCATTGTAAAGGCACTTATTGGCTTGTGTTTATTCGCAATTTCATCCGCCGTTGTTTGTCGCTTTCCGGTGATATTATCCATGTTCGTCTTCCACTTGTTCTAGCATCCAATCTGTGAATAATTGTATTTTACTTACCGCTGCTTGCCCTGGATGACAAACCAGATAAAAAGCATCTTTACTCTCTATACTTTCTTCAAAAGGACAAATCAAACGGCCAGAATCAATTTCTGGTTTCGCCAGGAGCACATTAGACAACGCGATACCTTGGCCAAGTGCCGCTGCTTGCAAAACTAGCATAGTATGACTAAACATAGGTCCCTGATTAACGTTGACTTGATTAACGCCAAAATGTTTTAACCAGTTTTTCCATGCACTCCTTGAGCTATCATGCAAAAGCACATGTTTCTTTAAGTCTGTAAGCGTGTCTAATGGTTTGGCTTGCTGAAAAAGCAAGGGAGAGCACATAGGGGTTAAATATTCAGTGTGAAGTTTAACAGCATCAACTCTAGGCCAATTACCTTTTCCGTAGTAAATAGCGACATCTACTGTCTCATCCAAAAAGCCATCGTCCAAATCGACGGCTTTTATACGAACATCGATATCGGGATGACTGATCGAGAACTGACTGATTTTAGAAACTAACCACTGACTTGCGAAACTCGGTGGGGCCGCAACTGTAATCGCGCCTTT
This sequence comes from Glaciecola sp., assembly GCA_047637355.1. Lineage (GTDB taxonomy): Bacteria > Pseudomonadota > Gammaproteobacteria > Enterobacterales > Alteromonadaceae > Glaciecola. The sequence continues at coordinate 1,932 of JBLIKA010000117.1, forward strand.
CGATCCCAAAGCAAGTAACCTATCTGTTGCTTCTTGCAAGTGAGAGAATATATCTTTGAGCTCTATAAAATAGGACTGGCCTTCCTCTGTTAATAACAACTTTCTATTACGTCGCAGAAATAATTTTGTCGTTAAATAACTCTCTAGTGATTTAATTTGATGGCTGACAGCAGCTTGCGTAACAAAGAGCTCATCAGCGGCTTTCGTAAAACTTAAATGCCTAGCCGCAGTTTCAAAGGCTTTCAGGGCATTCAATGGAGGTAGTCTTTTTGCCATCACCAATATCCACTCATTTTTTTACAAATTATACATTAGTTTTTCTAATTATTAAGAAAAGTTTTTATCATTATATTATTTGACATTTTTAGCCTATTATCAGGGCGTGTTAGTAGAAGTAAGATGTTGTATTTTAACGGAATAAAGTATTTACAACAAATTAATAAATTATTAACAAAAGCAACTTAAACACAACAAAACAACTTAAGGCAAAAAGAATGAAACTCAAGATCAACTCAATATTTCTAATATTGACACTAACCGTATTTACAGGGACAGTAAATGCAACAATGAATGCAAGTACCGATTTAGTAACTGATAAAGCAATCACTATGCAGCTTATCAAAGAATCATTCGAACAATACAGCTTGGTTATAGAAACCACTCACGTAGAGAATGATGTAAGAGCGCTTTTGGTTGAAAAACCATATATACCAAAGACACGTTTCTTTGCTCGCATCACTGGCACTCATTCAATGTCTACTGTTGAATCTGACGAATAATATTTTATAATGCGGGAAGTTAGCTAAGTTAACTTCCCACGATATTAAACATATTCCTGTCGTTTCAGTCAGTTAGTACATCAAAAATCGCTTCGATTGGATGTTGTGGCCTTTCGCTATCAAAACGCTTAACTTGGCTTCTACATGAGTATCCTGTTGCCAATATTTTGTTATTATTCTGAACGGCAATTTTGACTGGCTGTGCCCAACTCAAATCGTATATACCTTTAGAATTTTCTAATTGCTCAACTTCATGCCCATAAGTCCCAGCCATTCCGCAACAACCTACAGGCACGATGTCGAGCTTCATGCCTAATAATTCAAATAGACTTTGCCATTGTGATTCTGTCTTGGGTAACGCTGTTTTTTCGGTGCAATGCGCAAGTAACTTATAAGACACGTTACTAACTAGAGTCTTAGTTTTATATCTATTTTTAGCTATCGTAGCGAGCGCTGAAATGCGTTCACTTGGCACCACCGACAGCCACTCTGTCAGCGTATTAACAGTAAAATCACCTCTTGAGTTGCCTAATATTTTTGCATACTCATCGCGGTAACATAGTACCAATGAGGCATCTGCACCCACCATAGTGAGATCCAAAGAAGCAATCGTATTTAAAAGAGCAGAGGTAGTTTTAGCCGTATTCTCAAAACGCTTAAGAAAGCCCTTCACATGCTGAGCTTTACCATTCGGTGAAAACGGCAACAATACAGGTTGATAGCCCAGCATTTTTATCACTTTCATCATTTTTTCAACACACAGCGCATCATAAAAGCTAGTGAACGGGTCTTGAACTATAACAACGCAGTTTGCTCTCTGAGCGTCACTGAGTTGCTTTAAAGCTGCAACGTCATGCGTACATTCAATGCTTTTAATTCTGTTTGCGAGTGTCGGGTATGATAACAATGGCGCATCGACATAACCGATAACTTTTTTAATGCCCATTTTAATAATCGACGATGCTAAAAAGAAGTTAAAAAAACGCGGGAACTTAGCCATAGCAGGCGCTAAAATTTCAACATTGGCAACAAAATGATCTTTCAACGGCCTAGTATAACGTTGATAGTAAATTGATAAAAATTTCGCTCTAAAGTCAGGAACATCTACACCAACGGGGCATTGGCTTGAGCAAGACTTACAAGCTAAACAACCATTCATAGATTCAAAAACTTCATGTGAGAAGTCATCTTTTTTAGTCTTTGAATTGCCTAATTTAGTTAACCAATTACTTTGGAATTGATGATAACTGAGTGATGATGTATCTACATCTTCTTTACTTAACAAGCGCAACCATTCGCGGATCAATCCTGCCCTACCCTTCGGACTATGCCTTCTATCATGCGTAATTTTGCTCGAAGGACACATTGGCGAGGTGGTTTCATAATTAAAGCACAAACCATTGCCATTGCAGCTCATTGCGGGTTCAAATTCATTTTTAAATGCAATTGGAATAGTACGATCAAACGTCGCTCGTTTGGCATCGGACACCTTGACCATAATTGCCAATGAGTCGAATGGCGTACAAATTTTACCCGGATTCATTTTATTTAGTGGGTCAAAAGCAGATTTTATTTTACGTAGTTCTGTGAAAAGTTCTTCACCAAAAAACTCAGGCGCATATTCACTGCGGTAGCCTTTACCATGCTCCCCCCACATCAGCCCGCCATATTTAGCGACTAACGCAACCACTTGGTCAGAAATTTGATTAACTAGTTTTTCTTGTTCTATGTCGCATAAGTCCAGTGCAGGTCGAACGTGCAATACACCTGCATCAACGTGACCGAACATACCATATTTCAAACCATGACTATCCAGTAAGTCTCTAAACTCCATAGCAAAGTCAGCTAAATTCTCAGGCGGAACCGCAGTATCTTCAGCGAATGCGATTGGCTTTTTAATTCCTTTTATTTTGGCTAACAAGCCAACTGATTTTTTTCGCATCGCATAAATTTTATTAATTTCGGCCCGCTCATAAGTTACCTGAAAACCGATAACGCCGTCGGTACCAAGCTGTGCAGCAGTTTGCAATCGCTTCGAAAGCATCGCTATTTTAGCTTCGATCTCTTGTTGGTCATCACTGTTATACTCAACCATATTAAGACCAAGCATTGTTTTATTTTCTACGTCAGTAATTAAATCAGAAATGCTATGCCAGATAATGTCAGCGCGAGCCATATTTAAAACAGTACTATCGACCGTTTCAACAGACGTCGCTTGCGCTGCAATCATGCTTGGAGCATGGCGCAATGCAGACTCAAACAGATCGTACTTTACGTTGACTAGCGCAGTGTATTTCGGAATTTTTGTAATATTAAGCTTGGCTTCTGAAACGAACGCCAATGAGCCCTCTGCGCCGGTAATTAATCGGCTTACGTCAATCAGTTGTTCATCTTCATTATAAACATGTTCAAGATCGTAACCAGTAAGGAAACGGTTTAAACGAGGAAATTTAGCAATTATCTGTTCACGCTTTTGCACTGAGGTTTGCATAATTTGCTGGAGAATAATGCCGAGACTGTCATTTTTCTGCGCTCTGAGCTTTGCATCTTTCATCTGCATAGGTTTTGTATCAATAACATCGCCATTAGCTAACACCGACGTCAACTCGAGCACATGGTCACTCGTCTTGCCGTAAACTAAGGATCCTTGACCAGAGGCATCGGTACTAATCATTCCGCCCACGGTAGCCCTATTACTCGTCGATAAGTCTGGAGAGAAAAAATAACCATATGGTCTTAAAAAATCATTCAGGGCATCTTTTATTACCCCTGACTGCACTTTAACCCAGCCTTCTTCTATGTTGTGCGCTAGTATCTTATTCATATACCTAGACGTATCCACTACAATGCCTGGCGTTAGCGATTGGCCATTGGTACCAGTTCCCCCTCCTCTTGCGCTAAAGGTAACTTTAGGCCACGCATTCGCGACTGAAGTAATAATACTGAGATCTTGAGTTGATTTTGGATGCAATACCGCCTGGGGCAGTTGTTGATATATACTATTGTCTGTTGCAACAGCTAATCTACTTGAATAACTGACTTCAATATCACCTGCGTATACTGATTTTTCTAATTCAACGATATATTGTTGTACATCCTGATGTAGCGCACTTTGGGGCACTAATATAGGTAATTTTTTTGTCAGCTTTGTATCTAAAACAGCTGTTAATTCAGTCAACTGAGCTCTCCTTAAGTCACCTTGTCAGTATATAGACTACGAAGCAAATGCTCTAGTAGGTTTATGTATGATTTATATTTATCTTATTCCTAAATATTGGAACTGTTATTTGACTATCTTCTAATGAAATAAGCCAGATGATCGAAAGTTCGTGCTATATCCAACACCTAAAACAGTAGAAAATTGCGTGCAAGCCAGTAGATACCACAATCACTTAAAAATCATTGGCATTTACATATATCAATTAATACCTATATAGGTTATACTAGACATGTCGATAACGTTAATAAAGAGGATAATAAACCTTGTTGCCACTATACGACGTAAAACAATGCGTGTGCGCAACAAATAATTAGGAGTTACACATGAAGAAATTTTTCAAAAAGTTATTTAAGAAACGCCACCCTTATGCACCTGTTGCATTCCTTGGCAGGAAAGCGGTTGAAGGCTCTATGGGCTGTAAGGTAGTGAAAACTAAAAAGTTATACAAAATCATACAGGCCGAAAGAGAAGAAAGCTAAAAGCTATCTTCATTACCAACGCTTGCTAACCCAGTTAATGAGGTTAGTCACAACTTGTAACATGTTGACATACCTGGTCATGTGAATATGCGCTATGCTCAAAATTCATAGTATTTTCATCAAAATCGAAGAGTACAGGTATGCGACTATTTAGAATACTCACAAGTGTCATCTTGATATTATGTGGTGTGTTATTCACTATCCTTCCAGGTTCCATAATATTTTTATTAGGTGGCCTAATGTTACTGAGTGTAGATTTTTATCCTGCCAGACGTTTCCTCACCAAAGTGCAGCGTGCAATGACGCTCAGCGCTAGAAAGCTCGATTTGTTTTTACTGAATCGGAAGCACAAATGATAAACGTTGTTTTAAGGAATAAATAATTTTGCAAGCACCTATAATTGGGTTGAAGAACCTATACCAGAAGGTGAGAGTAAAACCGTTCTGTTCAATAAAAAAGGCTACAATATGTAGCCTTTTTTGTGTCTATCGTACATTAACCATGTTTCTCAGCGAGATATAACCAAGTTTCGACTACCGTATCTGGATTTAACGATACTGAATCGATACCTTGTTCTACTAACCAAGCTGCAAAATCCTCGTGATCAGAAGGACCCTGACCACATATACCAACATATTTGCCTCTCGCTTTAGCTGCTTTTATAGCCATCGCTAGCAATGCTTTGACTGCAGGATTTCTTTCGTCGAATAAATGCGCGATAAGACCTGAGTCACGATCGAGCCCTAACGTTAACTGAGTTAAGTCGTTAGAACCAATAGAGAAACCATCAAATATGTCGAGAAATTGATCCGCTAAGAGTGCATTTGAAGGTAATTCACACATCATAATGACACGCAAACCATTCTCACCTTTAACCAACCCTTGCTCAGCGAGCAGCTCGATAACTTTTTCACCCTCTTCCAATGTCCTTACGAATGGGATCATAATTTCAACATTGGTTAAGTCCATTGTGTTACGAACTCGCTTTATTGCTTCACATTCGAGTGCAAAACAATCTCTGAAATCTTCAGAAATATAACGACTAGCTCCGCGGAAACCTAACATTGGATTCTCTTCATGTGGCTCGTATTGATAGCCACCTACTAAGTTGAAGTATTCATTCGACTTAAAATCTGACATACGAACAATCACTTTCTTCGGAGAGAAAGCTGCGGCAATAGTGGAAATACCTTCAACTAATTTCTCTATATAAAACTCCACAGGTGATGCATAGCCCGCTATCATTTCAGTGATTTCTTCTTTTAGTTCTGCTGGTTGATCATCAAAGTTAAGCAATGCCTTTGGATGCACGCCAATCATGCGGTTAATGATAAATTCTAAACGAGCTAGACCAACGCCTTCATGTGGTAATCGAGCAAAATCGAATGCTCTGTCTGGATTCCCGACATTCATCATAATGCTCAGTGGTAAATCGGGCATGGAGTCGACTCGTGATGTAATGACTTCAAAATCAAGTTCTTGATTATAGATAAAGCCCGTATCACCTTCAGCACAACTTACTGTAATTGCGTCACCCGCTGCAATGCTATCGGTGGCATTGCCACAACCAACAACTGCTGGAATTCCCATTTCGCGAGCAATAATAGCCGCGTGGCAAGTGCGCCCACCACGATTTGTGACAATCGCTGATGCCTTTTTCATGATCGGTTCCCAATCTGGGTCTGTCATGTCAGTAACAAGCACATCGCCTGCTTCAATCTTATCCATTTCAGCAATAGAGCTAAGTACTTTTGCTTTACCAGCACCGATTTTATGACCAATAGCTCGGCCTTCACAAACGATTTTAGTTGCATTCCCTTTTAGCTGATAACGCTCTATAACTTGCATGTCCTCGCGGCTACGAACAGTTTCTGGACGCGCTTGAACAATATATAATTTACCATCCGAACCGTCTTTAGCCCATTCTATATCCATTGGACGCTTGTAATGTTTTTCAATAACAATAGCTTGCTTAGCTAACTCCATCACTTCCTCATTAGTTAACGAGAAGCGAGTGCTATCGGCTTTATCGATATTGACAATTTCTACCTGCTTGCCATGCTCTAAGTCTTCTGAGTAAATCATTTTGATTAATTTACTACCTAAATTTCGGCGAACGATAGCGGGCTTGCCTTTACTCAAAGTAGGCTTGTGCACATAAAATTCATCCGGATTAACTGCACCCTGCACAACCATTTCACCTAAGCCAAATGAACTTGTGATGAAAACAACGTCTTCGAAACCAGATTCGGTGTCTATGCTAAACATAACGCCTGAAGATGATAAGTCACTGCGGACCATGCGTTGAATACCCGCTGACAACGCAACGCCTTTGTGATCATAGCCTTGATGTACACGATAGGAAATAGCTCTGTCGTTAAACAATGAAGCAAAAACATGCTTAACAGCCACCATTACAGACTCATAGCCTTTTACATTAAGGAACGTCTCTTGCTGGCCTGCAAACGATGCGTCTGGCATATCTTCAGCTGTTGCGGAAGAACGCACTGCAAATGACGCTTCATCACCCATCTCACCCTGCAGTTTAATAAAAGCAGACTTAATTTCGTCTTCTAATTCAGTTTGAAACGGTGTATCTAAAATCCACTGGCGAATGGTTTTACCCGCTTCAGCCAACGCATTCACATCATCTACATCAAGCGCATCCAGTATTTCATGAATTTTTATTTCAACGCCGCTTTGTTCTAAAAACTGATTAAAAGCATGAGATGTCGTTGCAAACCCGCCGGGAACTTGAACTCCAGCATTTGACAGATTTGATATCATTTCACCCAATGACGCGTTTTTACCACCAACACGGCTAACATCGTCCATGCCCAACTCTTGATACCAAAGTATGAATTCTTGCACTGCTAAAGCCTCCCGCTGATTTATTTACCGATAAGTTTTGTCACTGTTTGTTGTAACAAGGTATGATTAATTACGAACATTAGTACACACTGCTTACTACATATTTACAATGCTCATGAAGGATTCTAAATTGACCTGTATACTAAGTAAAATTTAATTTTATTTCGTAATTAATTTACAACAATGTTAAGGAGATGTTGTGCGAGCTGCTTTTTATATATCCGATGGTACGGCCATTACTGCTGAGGTTTTCGGACATGCTTTACTGTCTTTATTCCCAGTAGAATTTCAACACATTACGATCCCTTTTGTTGAAACAGAACAACATGCTGAACAAGTGCTTGAACAAATCAAAGCGCACTTTGAACAAAGCGGACAACGTCCATTGGTATTTTATACGATGGTAAATTTTGAAGTTCGGAAATTAATGAGCGAATCAGTTGGCATTAATTATAATTTTCTTGATCAATTTGTGGCCCCTTTGGAAAAAGTAATTGGGGTTCCATCTAAACCTGAAAAACATCGCACCCACAGTATCCATGAAAAAACTTACGACATACGAATTGAAGCAGTGAATTATGCTCTAGCAAATGACGATGGTTCAAACCTAAAAGATTATCATGAAGCTGATATTATATTGGTTGGGGTTTCACGTTCTGGTAAAACACCAACCAGTTTATATTTAGCACTACAGTATGGAATCAAAGCCGCAAACTACCCATTTACAGAAGATGATATGGGCGACATTTTAAAAATGCCTGCATCGTTGAAAGGGTTCCAAAAGAAACTGTTTGGGCTCACTATTGATGCCAATAGACTGCATCAAATTCGTTCTGAACGCAAAGCTAATAGCCGCTATGCATCGATGCAACAGTGCAGAATGGAATTGCGTGAAGTTGAAAATTTATATCGAAAAGAAAAAATTCCATTCTTGAATAGTACTAAATTTTCAATAGAAGAAATTTCAGCTAAAATATTAGCAAAGACTGGCTTACAAAGAAGAAAATACTAATTCAATTTTGTTATTTTGTTAT
>JBLIKA010000118.1:0-10231 GCA_047637355.1 Glaciecola sp.
ACTTTGTCGGCATCTCGGTAATACATAATGCGATAATTACCGTCGGAGTGTGTCGCATGTTTAAGAAGCTCGCCATAAACGAATGTTTCTAGGACGTTGCCGAATCGAGTTTTATCTTGTTGAATTTGGCCTGTTGTTAAATCAAGTAAAGTACTCAATAAACCTGAATCAATAAATTGTAGCTTTGGTGTTTTTACGACACGACTGAGCCGATTACGAGACCAAACGTCTATGCGTTTTAGTAAGTACATTTGCTCAAAAATGCCGATATATCTGGATGTTGTCTTACCATCAAGGCCTATTTGACCGCCGAGTTTACTATAATTACACATTTGCCCAACAGTCTGGCATAGCGCACTTAGAAAACGAGGTAATTGATCAAGTTTGTCAATAGTCGCAATATCTCTAACATCCCGTTGAATAATAGCGTCAATGTATTGTTGTGACCATTTGGCTCGTCTTCGATATGATTCTCGTGTTACCGCTTCTGGATAGCCACCTTTTAGAACACGATCAATAAGCTCATCCCCGACTGATATTTGCTCAGCCTGAAGAATGCGCCCGTTAAACGTGTTATCGATCCAATTAGTAGTTTGCAGTACTATTTCGCTTTGAGATAGAGGTAATAAAGACAAAGTTTCCATTCGTCCGGCTAGCGAATCAGCAACTTTTGGCATCGCCATTAAATTTGCAGAGCCTGTAAGCAAGAATCGCCCTGGGCGTCTGTCTTCATCTACACTCCTTTTAATCGCTAATAGTAATTCCGGAGCACGTTGAATTTCATCAATAACGACTCTGTCGATGTCTCTTATCATGCCTACCGGATCGTTTTTAGCGGAGAGAAGTGTTAACTGATCATCCAGTGTTATGTATTTTATCCCCTGCTCAACCGCTATTTGCTTAACTAGAGTTGTTTTGCCAGCCTGACGTGGTCCTGCTAGTAAAGTAACGGGGGTATCTTGTTGTGCTTCGAGTAGACGAGGCTTGATAAGTCGGGAGTACATATCTATTTAATCCATAATAACATTTTACGTTAATTTAGGATTATGTTAGCGTAAATTACGGAATTCAACCACTTATATTTAGGAAGATTAATTGTTGAATTATGATAAAAATATGCTTGTTAACCAAAGTGATGAATGTAAAAAATAAACAACACATAAACTTGTGACTGACTTAAATCCATTAAAAAAGCCCTCAGACCATAAAATCTGAGAGCTTAAAAGGTTTTACACTACAACGCTAGTTATCAGCGAGCTATGCTATGCAATCTAATGCAATTACATCATGCCGCCCATACCACCCATGCCGCCCATATCAGGCATTCCAGGGGCATCATCTTTAGGTGCTTCAGCAACCATTGCTTCGGTTGTGATCATCAAGCTAGCAATTGACGCTGCAAATTGTAATGCAGAGCGAGCTACTTTAGTTGGGTCAAGAATACCCATCTCTAGCATGTCGCCGTATGTGTCATTAGCAGCATTGTAACCGAAGTTACCTGTGCCGTTTTTAACTTCGTTAATAACAACAGAAGCTTCAGCACCTGCGTTCGTAGCGATTTGACGTAAAGGAGCTTCCATTGCGCGTAGTGCTAGTTTAATGCCCAATGTTTGATCTTCGTTGTCACCAGTTAAGTCAGCTAATTTAGCTGCGGCACGAACCAAGGCAACACCACCACCAGGTACAACACCTTCTTCAACTGCTGCGCGTGTTGCATGAAGTGCATCTTCAACACGTGACTTTTTCTCTTTCATTTCAACTTCAGTCGCTGCACCGACTTTGATTACTGCAACGCCGCCAGATAATTTAGCCAAACGTTCTTGTAGTTTCTCTTTGTCGTAGTCTGAAGACGAATCTTCAATTTGTGCACGAATCTGGCTACAACGACCTTGAATAGCCTCTAACTCGCCGGCACCATCAATGATTGTTGTGTTATCTTTTGTAATAACAACGCGTTTTGCTGTGCCTAAATCTTCAAGCTGAACTTTTTCAAGCTCTAAACCGATTTCCTCAGAAATCACAGTTCCGCCAGTTAGTGTAGCGATATCTTGTAACATTGCTTTACGACGGTCACCGAAACCTGGTGCTTTAACTGCTGCAATTTTAACAATACCGCGCATATTATTCACAACTAGTGTAGCTAGCGCTTCGCCTTCAACGTCTTCAGCAATAAGCAATAATGGCTTAGATGCCTTTGCTACCGCCTCAAGTGTTGGTAATAACTCACGAATGTTAGTTACTTTTTTATCTACCAACAAAATGAACGGTGCATCTAGCTCTACCGTGCCATTCTCTTGGTTATTCATGAAGTATGGAGAAAGGTAACCGCGATCGAACTGCATACCTTCAACAACATCTAATTCGTTATGCAGTGCTTGGCCTTCTTCAACCGTAATAACGCCTTCTTTGCCAACTTTGTCCATTGCTTCAGCAATGATCTGGCCAATAATTTCGTCAGAGTTAGCTGAAATAGTACCTACTTGTGCGATTGCTTTAGTATCTGCACATTCTGTAGAAAGTTTCTTTAACTCTTCTACAGCAGCGATAACTGCTTTGTCGATTCCGCGCTTAAGATCCATTGGATTCATACCAGCAGCAACAGACTTCAAACCTTCTACGACTATAGCTTGTGCTAAAACAGTTGCAGTAGTTGTACCGTCACCTGCTTCATCATTTGCTTTAGACGCAACTTCTTTTACCATCTGTGCGCCCATATTCTCGAATCTATCTTCCAATTCGATTTCTTTAGCAACTGATACACCGTCTTTAGTGATCGTTGGAGAACCAAACGACTTCTCCAAGATTACGTTACGGCCTTTTGGACCAAGCGTTACTTTAACTGCGTTTGCTAGAATGTTTACGCCATTCAACATTTTATTGCGAGCATCAATACCAAAACGTACTTCTTTTGCTGCCATGATTAATTTCCTCTAAATTTATTGCTATCTACTTTTCGTTTTCTTGGGAATAAAACTCATAAAACAAAAAGTTCGAATTAAACGTTAATAATTGAAACGATGTTGTTACTCAACAATCGCTAAGATGTCGTTTTCGCTAAGGATAAGTACTTCTTCGCCATCTAACTTTTCAGTTTTTACGCCGTAGCCGTCACTAAAGATGATCATGTCACCCACTTTTACGTCTAAGGCTTTAACGTCACCGTTTTCTAGAACGCGACCCTTGCCCACTGCAATAACTTTGCCGCGAGTCGACTTTTCAGCAGCGGAGCCCGTTAATACGATGCCACCAGCTGATTTACTTTCTTGCTCTTCGCGTTTAATGATCACGCGGTCGTGTAAAGGACGAATTGCCATTTTCAAATCTCCAGAAAATTCCAATATAATTGGTTTAAGTTAAAACAGCTGACTATCACAAAATGATCAGCTACGATTTTGTATTAGTCTTACAACTAATAAAATTTGGATTGCGTCTAAAATGGGGTTGCACCGACATAACACAAGGGGCTGATATAAAATAATATCAATTTGGACGATTTTTTTCTTTATTCTCATCTAAATCGCTTTTGCTTTTCTCGTCAAGTGGTGGAACGTAGTCAGACTTGCCCTCTTCTTTACAACTGATAAAAGGAATATCTGCGCTTGTTTTGCCCGTATTATTAGTCATATCTTCATAGTCAGCATCGAAGACACCACCTTGTTCATTATACTGCTCAGAGTTTGCGGAAGCTGAGTCATTAGGCCCTTGATGATGAAATGCAAAACCACCTTGTACTTTTCCTGATTTCAAAAACGATGTTACTAACGCCGCAGCGATAGGAGTTCTAGTAAATGGGATGGTAAACAGTAGGCCGACCAGATCGGTAATAAAACCCGGCGTAACCAACAACACGCCAGCCACCAGTAACAATAAGCCTTCGCTTAATTCTTTACCCGGCATTTGACCTTGCGCCATCTTTAATTGCACATCACGCAAAGTATTTGCACCCTCCCTGCGCACAAAATAAGCACCAAAAAATGCAGTAATAAGCACGATTGCAAACGTATTCCAACCACCAATATTATCGCTCACGTTGATTAGCAACATGATTTCAAGAATAGGCAGTATTGCGAAAAGTATAAATAAGCGACCAAACATGCCGTCTCCCGATATCTTAAGTGTCTGTTAATAAACTTCTTGTAGTGTAACTATGTTTGGGCTATCAACATTATTTCAAGGGTAGCTCTGAGCATGCCTGTGCCCGCATATTCACTCATCTTTATGACCTTTGGGACGTTATAAAGATGAGTTATAAGGCACATACAATTTTATTCGCGACCTAAACAGAGTATAAAATAAGATAAATTAGGTTCGCAAAATAATTCAAAAATAGTCAAACGTATACGAAAGAAGACAAGGTTACAGCAGGTCTTGTTGCATGCAATGACCATAACAATACATACTGCACTCAAATGGATAAGAGGTTATAAATTTTTATGAAGTTTTTTCAACAATTCAAAATGTCACTAAGATCGTGGACACTAGTCGCTATGGCGGCCGTTATAGCTTATCCGCAAGTATGCCAAGCACAAATTGATGTATCACCTCAAACGCTATTCCAAGATACACATACCTTCCTTACGGTGGACAACGCCTTTGCAATGGACTTTGAACAATCAGGCAATCAATTAATTGTAAAGTGGAATGTTGCAGAAGGTTATTATCTGTACAAGAAGCAATTTAGTATTGAAGCTGATGGCGCGCTCCTAGGCCAACCTATTTATCCAGAATCAACCGAAATTGAAGACGAATACTTTGGATTATCTGAAGTGTTTAACCAAGACATTGAAGTAATTTATCCCATTATCAAAGCAAATCAAGACGCTGTCATTAAAGTGAGATTTCAAGGTTGTGCTCAAGCCGGCCTTTGTTATCCACCAAAGCAAAATGATATTTACCTCAACGCAGTGGCGATCGGTGAGAGCCAAGCTAATCTGTTTTCTGATGGGACCAAAAGCAATAAATCTGTCGAAAGTGATTCACTGCAAGGCTTATTTGATGAGCAACCTACTTTCTTAAAAGTAGAAGAGGCATTTGGCTTTTCGTTTGAGCAAGTCGACGGAAAACTGATTGTTAATTGGGACATTGAAGACGGCTATTACTTATACAAGAAACAATTTAAAACAGTGGTTAAAAACGCTGAATTAACTGAACCAATTTACCCGAAATCTACTCAAATTGAAGACGAGTTTTTTGGTGTCTCAGATGTCTTTTTTGACGATATGGTAGTTGAATATGAAATTATTTATGCGGATCAGGACGCTGTAGTTAAATTGCGTTATCAAGGTTGTGCAACGGCAGGCTTATGTTATCCGCCCACAACTAAAGTGATTTATTTAAATGCCGTAGGAGAAGCCTCAATGGCATCTTCTGAGTCGGGTAGTTCGAGCGCCAGTAGCGATTCAGAGCAATTCAAACTAGCGGACCGTCTGCTCTCAAACGAAAGCTTGTTAATCACACTAAGTCTATTCGTTTTACTCGGCTTAGGACTCGCATTTACGCCTTGTGTATTCCCAATGTATCCTATCCTGTCGAGCATTATCGTAGGTGCAGGTAAAGAAAAACTAACGACATCCAGAGCCTTTTTCCTTTCGTTTGTGTATGTTCAAGGTATGGCAATAACCTATTCATTGTTGGGTTTAGTTGTCGCGTCTGCTGGCGTGCAGTTTCAAGCAGCACTGCAGTCCCCAGTTATTTTAATTGCCTTTATTGTCTTATTTGTCGCACTGGCTATCGCCATGTTCGGCGGATATGAGATTCAATTGCCATCAAAATGGCAAGAGAAACTCAATGGCGTAAGTAATAGTCAAAAAGCAGGTAACCCTATTGGCGTATTTATTATGGGTGTTATCTCAGGTTTAGTGGCCTCTCCTTGCACCACAGCGCCACTGACGGCGATTCTATTGGTCATTGCACAAAGCGGTGACCTCACGCTCGGCTTCACCGCTCTTTACGCATTAAGCATCGGTATGGGCATTCCTCTTATCTTGTTTGGTATGACTGGCGGCAGATTGCTACCCAAAGCGGGTCAATGGATGAATGTGGTGAAAGTCAGTTTTGGTTTCATGATGCTCAGCGTTGCGATCTTATTTGCAGAACGTTTTATTGTTGCAGATTGGACAATGTTACTTTGGGTCGTTTTAGGTTTAGCCCTGTTTAGTTATTGGTTTGTGGTCAATCAGGACACTAAAACAACGTTCCTAAAAGGTGTTCGTACCCTGCTGATTATGCTTGGTTTAGTCATATCGATTATTGTCGGCATTAGCAGCACGGCCAAACTTGGCTGGCATAGTTTGGCTTTAACCTCTCCGAACGCGTCGTCGAACATTTCATCGTCGACAACGCAAGGTGAGCTGAACGAGAAAGGCCACCCTGAGTTCATGGTCGTTAAAAATCTAGAGGACCTTTACGCGAAAGTCGGGGCAGCCAGTGCTGCAGGAAAATCTGTGATGGTCGATTTATATGCTGATTGGTGCGTAGCCTGCAAGGAGTTTGAAACTCGTACATTTCCAGACCCAAGAGTTATTAAAGCCCTAGAAAATACCGTATGGATGCAAATTGATCTTACCGACAACACACCACAAGGACTCGAATTTCAAGAACAATTTAATATTACCGGGTTGCCGACCATATTGTTCTTTGACAAAAATGGCTACGAAGTTCCTAGGGCGCGCGTTACTGGTTTCATGAAAGCAGAACCTTTTGCTAAGCATGTAGAAAAATCTCTTAACTGATGGAGTCAAAGATAATTATTTTATTGCGCCCGCCCTCTTTGGATGCATAGAGGGCTTGGTTGACTGCTTGGGTAAATTTTCGCTTTGTGGTAAGTCTCCTTACCCTTTACTAATAGTACAACTAAATACTTTGCCTCTAAATTCAGCGTCGAACGCAGCAAATTCGTCTTTAAATGAATGTAGTCTTTGAATCGACTCTTTAGGAGTGTGCCCTAAAAGTAAAATCATAATCTCGTTGCCACCGATACGATCGGTGCTATGAAAAAACCACGATAACAACGATCTTGACCCAGCGAATACGTTGTCTCAGGCAGCGTAAGTTGATTCACATGTTCAAAGCTGTGTTGATTTAGATGATATCGTACAAGAGGCGATCACCGCTTATTCACAAACACTTAATAAAGCGACTTAAAAACCAATTACCGACTACCTTTAGTCATTTTGGGTCGCCCGCATCAGATTTTCCTGCCATTATTAAAATCCAACTGGTCGAACTTCGCTGATTAGACCAGTAATTTACTGAATCTTTGCAGCGATATGTGTATATTTCACATATTAGAAAATTTGAGAACGTTTTTTTAAGGAAATCGACCACTTATTGGCACTTCAGGAACTAAAATGCCAAAATGCAGTCAACTTAACGACTTGTTCACCGAAAATATAAGCACTTTAATGAATATTTTAGTTTTAAATGGCCCAAATCTTAATCTGTTAGGCAAGCGCGAGCCTGAAATTTATGGTTCAAGAACGCTAGAAGCTATTGTCGCTGATCTTATTGAGTATGCTGGTACCCAGAATACGCAGTTGGTTCACTTTCAATCGAACGCAGAGCATGAACTTATTGCTCAAATTCAATCCGTTCTCCTTGAGAGTTCAGTATCGAATGCGCCGGTTGACGGTATTATAATTAACCCCGCAGCGTTCACTCATACCAGCGTCGCGCTGAGAGATGCGCTACTTGCGGTCAACTTGCCGTTTATTGAAGTGCATCTATCAAACGTGCATAAGCGTGAAAACTTTCGTCATCATTCCTACTTTTCAGATATAGCACAAGGGGTAATAGTTGGCTTAGGAGAACAAGGTTATCGATTTGCGTTGGATGCTTTAATAACGATATTGAAAAATAAAAATTAAACTAGCCCAGTTAAGACTTACTTAGGGCTTGTCACACAACTATTAATAATACAAAAAAAGAGACAGAGCATGGACATTAGAAAAATAAAGAAACTTATCGAGCTTGTAGAGGAATCAGGCATATCTGAACTTGAAATCACTGAAGGTGAGGAATCTGTGCGAATTCACCGCAGTGGCTCATCAGCAGCAGTTCAATATGCGCCACAAATGATGCAGGCTCCTATGATGCACTCAGCTCCTGCGCCAGTTGCTCCTCCGGCAGAAGTAGCACCACCAGTGCAGACCGGACATGTTGTTAAATCACCAATGGTAGGCACTTTTTATCGCTCCTCTTCTCCTGAGTCAAAAGCCTTCGTAGAAATTGGTCAGACTGTCAATGTTGGTGATACCTTATGCATTGTTGAAGCAATGAAAATGATGAACCAAATCGAATCTGATAAAGCGGGTGTGGTTAAAGAAATCCTAGTAGGTAATCAAGAACCTGTTGAATTTGATCAACCTATGTTCGTTATCGAATAAGGCGACAACTATGCTTGATAAAGTACTAATAGCCAATAGGGGTGAAATTGCATTGCGGATATTACGCGCATGCAAAGAACTCGGCATAAAAACAGTGGCAGTGCATTCCACTGCTGACCGCAACCTAAAGCACGTTTTACTAGCAGACGAATCAATCTGTATCGGTAAACCAGCAGCTAATGAGAGCTATTTAAATATACCGCGACTCATTGCGGCGGCAGAGGTTACAAACTCAGTTGCCATTCATCCTGGTTATGGGTTTTTAGCTGAAAGTGCTGAGTTTGCTGAAGCCGTTGAAAAAAGCGGTTTCGTATTTATTGGCCCGACCGCTGAAACCATCAGTTTAATGGGTGATAAAGTGTCAGCTATCGCAACGATGCGCAAAGCAGGGGTTCCATGCGTACCCGGTTCAGATGGCCCATTAAGTGACGATATAGAAAAAAATAAAACCATTGCTAAGCGCATTGGCTACCCAATGATCGTTAAAGCGGCAGGTGGTGGCGGAGGTCGTGGTATGCGTGTTGTGCGCAGTGAAGCTGAGCTGGAAGATGCAATTAGCATGACTAAAGCAGAAGCGGGCGCAGCATTTAATAATGACGTCGTTTACATGGAAAAGTTCTTAGAGAACCCTCGTCACATTGAAATTCAAGTACTTGCCGACGGTCAAGGTAATGCAATTCATTTAGGTGAGCGCGATTGTTCTATGCAACGCCGCCACCAAAAAGTAGTTGAAGAGGCGCCAGCACCCGGCATTTCAACCCAAATGCGCGAAAAGATTGGCGAACGTTGCCGTCGTGCTTGCATCGAAATTAACTATCGTGGCGCAGGTACTTTTGAGTTCTTGTACGAGAATGGCGAGTTTTACTTTATTGAAATGAATACACGTATTCAAGTAGAGCACCCAGTTTCAGAAATGATAACTGGCGTTGATTTGATCAAGGAACAGTTACGTATTGCAGCAGGCCAACCATTGTCTATTGCACAGTCACAAATCCAGATTCGTGGCCATGCTATCGAATGTCGAATTAATGCAGAGGACCCGCAAACTTTCATACCTTGTGCTGGTAAAATAACGATGTTCCATGCGCCAGGTGGCTTGGGCGTTCGTTGGGAATCGCATATTTATTCTGGCTACACAGTTCCACCGTATTACGATTCAATGATAGGTAAATTAATCACTTATGGTGACACTCGAGACGAGGCTATAGCCAAAATGCGTCATGCATTAAGAGAGTTAGTTGTAGAAGGTATAAAAACTAATGTACCTCTTCAGCAGCTTATTATGGCAGATGAAAACTTCTCTAATGGTGGCACTAACATCCACTACTTGGAGAAAAAATTAGGATTATCTAAGTAATTCAGGTCACCTGAACAAGCTTAATTAAGCTCATAAAAATATCAAACGCTCAGTTCGCAGGTAGCCAACTGAGCGTTTTTGTTTCTACCCCAAGTCATTCTAATCGGTTCTTGGTAATGTCAATTTTTACAACAAACAGTTAACACCCTTTTCTTGATCAATTTAATTTCGTAAGCGTATAAATACCGACCAAAAAACTTGGATAACAGGAAGCAAGATGAGCGACAAATCTAAGACCATCAGTTGTGTGCTATCGCAGATTAGAAAATCAGGGCTATATGGTGCACTGAATACTGACTTAAGCCTTCCAAACCTTTTTGTTCTGCGCTACTTGCTCGACCAACCTAACGACATTGTAAACCTGCAGAAAGATATTGAAGATTTGCCCTTCTTTCCAGATAGATTAACCGCAAGCTATCAGGATGAATGGATTATTTTTTGTAAGAAAAAAGTGAGTAAGCTTGGACTTAAGGATCTTAGTCAAACCGAC
>JBLIKA010000119.1:0-10216 GCA_047637355.1 Glaciecola sp.
CATATTCCTGATAAATGTATCACGGCGTCTGCACAAATAAAATTGTGGATGAAGAAAGGAATATTAGTTGAGTTTTTCGTTCCAGCAAGTCGCGAGCGAACTCATGATGCAGTCCAGCAAAATTTATATCAGCAGGCAACACAATTTCAGCCTTTAAAAAATAATACACCACACATACTGCCGGAAGTAGATTGTGCTATTTATCCAGTTATCGATATACATCAGTTGCAAGAACATGTTGAGCAACTATTACCATCACGGAGCAGACATAATGATCAATCTACTAACGCAGTGAAAGTAGTTCCTGTGTCAAAGCGTACCGAGCAATTGAATGACATTCCAGAGGAGTCCTGCATCACGGATTCAAATTCGTCAATAATACCAACCAAATTAGCTAAGCTACTGTTGAAAATAGTCCCTGTGGTTTTAATCAGCATTATTTTAATAACTTATTGGGCGTTTAATAATAAGTCCGTGTTCACCGACACTCGATTTATTACAACAACGAAAAATGGTCTTTACTGTGATGCTAATGCGCTAAAGCAAGTCAGCAGTATCGCGCAACAATATGTATCAAGAATTCCAGCTGTGGTATTCGGGGATGCCTGCAGTATGACGTTAATAACCGCTAAGCAAACACCGCAGGTATGGCTCGTGGCTGATAGTAAAACACTTATAGAGCTTAGTTCGGTTGCAATTGATGACGAGTTTCACTGGACTATCCCGCTACCCAATAAACAGAATGTCGACAGAGAATATGTGCTGATCGTGACCAATCAATATCTGGATCTTGCAGACTTAGCTGCATTTAAATCCTATTTGTCACGGATTGAAAAAACACAGAAACCTTCTATTGAAGTACTCGCTCCATTTTTTTCGCAAATTGATGTTAACCCACAATATATTAGTCAACAATTAGTTGCTGCATACAATTAAGCACAATCATTTGTCGTTAATATTCAAACGGAAACACAAATAAGATAAAAAACAGCCTAATCATTTTATAACCCTAAGTAATATTACGGGAGAATAAAATGAAACGTACATCCATATCGACACAACATTTCAGTTTGGCTTTAAGCTGTCTTCTTTTACTGTTAACCGGCTGTAACAGCCCTTTGCACAAAGCGACTGTCGAGTCAGTACAAACTAGCTTAACTACCAACAAACAGACAGCTGTGCCAAGCCTTGATCGCCTTGATGCAGATTGTCATTCACAAGTACTACAGCGAGAAAGCAGTGTAGGTGCCTCGGCGGATATTGGCCAACAGATAGCACTCGCCAAGGCCGCTGAACGCTGTATTGAAAATAAATCATTCTTTCCTCAACACCCTGATAATCAAATGGCGATGCAATTAAACGCGTTAGCGGTAGTTAATTTTATCAAAGCTGGTGAAACCGAAATGGCTGAGCATAGTTTGGCTGAATTTAGAGCACAGTTTCCTCAACAAGATCTCTTATTTGCCGATTATACGTCGTTTGTCGATACCGCTATTGCTTTGTTACAACATGATGAGTTGTCTGCCCATCAGTTACAGATACTCAATATAAATACGGCATTACGAAATGAGTTAAAGCGACAAGAGTATTGGCTTAAGAACTAAATGTTGTCACCCAATAAATTAATATTCATAAAGAGGTTAATAACATGAATACAATACAACAGGTCAAGCAATCTACTAATATGGTAGGCAGTAAATCAACTATTTCACGCTGTTTATCAATGGTATGTGTTGTTATCACTGCCGTGCTTACACCAATAGCAGCCCTTGCTAATTCAGGTGACCATTGGCAACCCGTAGCTTCTGAAACATTAATAAAGTTACCTGCAAATTTGATAGAGAAACGTATTCAGCAGGACTTTGAAATGTCACCACTGGCCAATCAATTGCTGTCACTAGAAAATACAATTGCAGCTAAAGGGGACAAAATAAAAGCGTTGCAAAGCTTATTAACCGACGTCAGTGCGGAGGAAATGATAGAAGAGCGGGTTAGTTTGGTACAAATAAAATCGAGCTATTTAGATGACATGCAAATAAGCCAATCTCTGCGCCAAGATGCACTGAATAAAAAACAGTATTTGTATGAAGACGTGTTGAGAAAGTTATTTCATCAACAAAACTCATCAGCAAATCTAGATATGCAAAAACTAAGAGCTAAACAAGAAGAAGCGAAACAACGTATGGACCGAGTTATTGCTCAAGTTGATGCTACGTTGTTGAGTGATCACCTTGATAAAACAAGTCCGTACGCTGATGAGTTTGCTATGAATTTGGGCAAAATAGAGCAATTGAAAAAAGCTATAAGCCAGCACCAATCTTCGCTAGCACCTACCATTGACGGCGTTGAAGTGAGTGCTCAAGAGTATGTTAGGCAATTGCTGATGCAAGCAGCTAGCGATCAATCATTGTTAGATCAAGAAGCACTTATGATCAGTTATATGGCGAAACTTGTGGCATTAGATGCACAATCTATCGAGTTTCGTTTGGCCTATGAAGAAACTGAAGATGGCGTAGTCATCAACAATTTTACGAAACCAAATCAAGCAGCTGACCTTTTTCTTTAATCGATATTGTGGAGATCACCATCATGAAATACGTACCTAATATTAGCCATAAAACGACCTTTATTGTTTTGTTGTGCTTATGTTCAGCTCAGCTAGTTTGCGCTAATGAGTTGTTCACACTTAAAAATCTTGAACGAGAAAGAGCAACACTTATATCCGATTTTTTAAGTAATAGCCTCGATAGCCAGCAAAAACAAAAACGCTTACAACAGCGCCAACGCCAACTAGCTGATATGGAGAGAATGGTATTGCGCGATGAACGATTGTTAAGCGCAAAATCAAAGATGGTCGGCAATGCCTTTAAAGATTACGACAAAACATTTCTAGTTCACGCCGGTGCCGAGCAGCAAATGAGTGCGATGAATAAATGGCTGAAGAATGTAAACATTACAAATGAAAGTGTGCTTAATGCTAGAGCAGGATATAGATAATGAGTTTTTTCATTCATAAGGGAGCATTAACATGTTAACGCTTGAAAAATGGATCCCGACTATATTTCGGTTATTGGGTGCGGTGATTATGTTACTGGCGATCGCAAGTTATATGACGAATATGACTCTGATTGATTTGTTGAGCTATGTGGAAAAAGTATTCAGCTTTAGTTTCGTTTTGTTGTTTGCTCCCCTCATATTTTTTGCAGGTTATGCCATAGTGTTAGTCAACAGAGCCGATGTAGACAAGGAACAAAAAGTATTCTGGTTTGAAATAGGCCAACAATCGGCAAATGGCATGTCAACCTTAGCGTTAACGTTTACCTTACTGGGAATAAGCGTAGGTATAGGCACACTGTCAAAGCAAAGCCTGACTCCGGAAACGGTAAATAACGTGATTGGCGTATTAACACAGCAGTTTTCGATGGCTTTTATGACCACCGTAGTGGGGCTGCCAGCCGCAACGCTAAGCAGAGCACTGTTGAGTATTAGCATGGTCAAGCCACCAAAACATAGGCCGTGTAATCTGCCATTTAAGCATCATCAAAAGGAGTAACTGTATGACTATTATTCGTAAAATCGTGTTTATTACATTTAGCATCAGTGCATTTATTTATCTAGTACTGCAAACAAGCCATGGTCAACTGTGGTTAGGTCAAACTCATCAGACTATGTTTGGTGACTCTACCAAAGATGTCCACGTTGCAACTTCCAACGAGCCTCAAGACGCATTGATTCATTCATTCACCCAACTTATAAAAAATAGTGGACATGCAGAGCAAATTTTAGAACTACAAACTCAGCTTTCCGATATGCAAACTGCTATCGCTGACATGATGATAGTAATGCAGAAATTAACCGCGCTAAACGCAACATTACATGAGAAAAATCAATTATTGGGTAATGCACAAATCCAAACTTCACAAGACAATAATATATCAACAGAGGGGATTTCGCCGTCAACAATGGTTCAACGACCGCGCGCATTAGTTTCGGTATTTGATAATCAACAGAATGCGCCAGTTCAGCAAGCTGTGGCATCGTCTAAACCAAACAAAGCAGACGCAAGGCTGCGTCAACTAGAGCATCAAGCCAGGCTACAAGAAGTTGTGCAGAGAATGGAATTAACAGCCTTGCAAGCTATCAGTCGTTAGTATAGTAAACTGACTAAGCAGGATCAAAATGCGCTTTAAAAAAACTGCGGCAAAGTATAGGGCGTTGCGTTCTTTGTTATATAATTATTGGGTTCATTTAATACTACTGAGCATAATAGGAATATGGTTAATTGACGTTTTTTATGTAGTGAATAAGCATCAAGATAGAAGTCAAAAATTAGAAAAAAACCTACAAAAAAAGAGTCATGACCTTGCTATGAAATGGGTTGAAGAATATACCTCAAACTCAGCGATAACGGCTGACAATTTATCTCTTTTAGCATCCGTCACATTGCCTCGTGCTCCTCTAATTGAGGTTTCTTTGCCCGCAGATGTGAATGCGATAGAAGGTGCTCCGCTGATATCAGTAAGGTTAGATAAGGCACCTGAAAACGAGGATACTGGAATACAGATACCTGAAATACAGAAATCTACAATGCACACTGCTACTCAACATACTATGCTGAAAAACGCATTCCCAAACCCGACAGTTGAGCAAGTCAAAAACGTAATGAATCAATTAACAGAGCTGAATAGCCGAGATATTCAGTTTTTACTACCCAGCGGCAATTCAGCAAAAGAGGCTTTTCTTAATCATATGTATCGGTGTGAAAATATGCAGTTTGGTGCATTAACAAAGGCATCACCTTATCAACTTACTTTGCTTTCAGATAAAAGTAGTCGGACAGTCTTATTTCAACCTAGTGAGTTTTTACGTGTTGCTCATGATTATTTGAACCGCTATGAAACTAACTTATTGACTCTGTATGGACAGGGAAATCGTCCAGTTCGTATTTTTCCACTAAGCCTTGATGTTAATTTAGCAACTAAATTAGCCCAAGTAACCGCCGAGAACCAACTCCAATCCTTTAGCGCTCGATATTTTTTGCACGGATCGCAAATAGGTTTAACTGACATTGTGTTAAATCAACAACCGTTAACACAAAATTGGATTATCTCGGCAAAAGGTTGCTATTAAAATAGCCTCGGTACTTGCAGTGGGCTAGAATAAAAAATTACAAAAGAGATAATGGAAATAGTTTTGCAAATTGGGTTAGTATTAAGTGGTGGCAAGTCCTCCAGAATGGGTAAAGATAAGTCAGCACTGAAGGTCGGAAAAGCGACAATGTTGGAACACAGCATTAACATACTGAACTCCCTCAATTTAGATAACGTTGTGGTCAGTGGAGCTGATTATGCTATCCCGGATCTGTTTCCTAATAAAGGTCCTGTAGGTGGTATTTATTCGGCTGTTCAGCATTTGTCGCTTTGTACTGGAGATATTATATTGGTAATACCCAACGATATGCCTCTTTTGCGTCCTGATTTATTACAAACGTTAATGCAACAATCGTTAATTCATCAATGCACATTTACCTATAAGAATCATCCGATGCCACTAAGTTTGTTTATTAGTGAGAGTATTTTAGAGAGACTTCAGTTATTGGAAAATGCCGCCGGTATGTCAATTAGGTATCTGATTCAAGCCGATAAGGTTGAGGAACTTAGTGTTGAATCGCCGGACGTATTTTCGAATGTAAATACACCACAAGAACTAGACGATGCGGTTCAAAATTATAAGAAAATGTGTCCATAATAAGCGGCCAATATTTATTTTCGAGTCCTACTAATTGGCACGTGAACAAAAACCGGGTACGTCATTATAATAGATCAAGAGCGACTAAATAATAAGTTATTCACCAACTGCTTATAAGTTTTTTGTTGAAAACGTTAGCAAGATGAGTAATTAGTATTACAGCTACGTAAATGGAGTTATATATGAAATATTCAATTCGCTTATCTAATACAGAGAGTTGGCCCCATAAATCGATGAGGCTGTCGTTACTTAGGCTAGTTAATTTACGCCGACTGGTAAAACTTGGGCTTTCCCTAGGCATAATGTTAAGCACATCGGCATATGCACATACGCAAATTAGGACGCCGATACTGCAAGCGAAGGAAGCAATCAATATTGATGCAAGTGCAAGTGAAAGTGCTTGGCAAGACGCTTCGTGGCGCAAAGTAGATCAAGTTTACATCGGTGATAATATTACACCTGAAGACTTCAGTGGGCGTTACAAATTGCTCTGGGATGACGCTGCGCTTTATATGCTTTTAGAAATTACAGACGATGTATTAATTGATACACATCCAGACCCATTGGTAAAATATTGGGATGACGATTGTGTTGAAATATTTGTTGATGAGAATGGCTCAGGCGGGAACCATGAATTCACCTACAACGCCTTTGCTTATCATGTAGGCTTAGACCGCAATGTCAGCGATATGGGACCGACTTCAACAAACTCTGAGTCAGAAGTACAAGTTTACAATGAGCATGTGCAAAGCCAATGGGCACGATCGCCAGAAACGCAAGTGATTACCTGGGAGCTAAAGATTGCGTTGTTTGATGATACTTTTTTGCCTGATATCGGTGCTAAACCCACTCAGCTAAGAAAAAACAAGGAGATTGGGTTTATGTTTGCCTATTGTGATGCCGACAAAGCGGTAGATGGCAAAAGCACACGAGAGCATTTTATTGGTTCTTATCCTGTTGAAGGCATCAACGGCGATAAAAATTTGGGTTATAAAGATGCTAGCGTTTTTGAACCAATGATTTTGAAGTAATGGCTTTTAAGTCGAATTGATTTATGGAGGGTACTAAAAAGCAAAGGACTGTTTACCAAGAACTGCCTTACCAATAACACCAATAGGTTACTTCTTGTTCTATTAAAAATTGTTCCGCCTGTTTACCTTGCAGCAAGGCTAAGGTCGCCATCAGTCCTGCTTGGACGCAGTGGTCACTAGCGATAGTGACAGAGCGAGGCCCATCCATGATAGGCTTTCCGAGTTGAGGATTTAGTACATGCGAATAGCGCACGCCGTTATGAAGTAAATATCGATTTGCGTCACCACTGGTGGCTAAACCACCTCGGGCTATTTTTACCATGACGGTATTATATGTTGTGTTGTTGTTCTTAGTTTTTGAGGTATCTTGCGCTGGCATTTCGATACCTACTAACCAGTATTTCCCTTCTTTCTTTTTCTGAGTAACTTGGATGTCACCACCGAAATTTACTAATATAGAAAGCGCTGGAGCTAGGGTGGTACATAGTTTAGCTACACAATCGACCGCATATTCTTTGCCAATACCGCCTAAGTCTATTTCAAATCCGGGAGGCATTGTAATTTGCTGTTGATCAAAGTTAACGCGGTCCCACCCAATAAAGGCCAATAACTGATTTATGGTTTCTTCATTCGGTACATTATCCGAGCCATCAAATGTCCATGCACGCCTTAATACTCCGGACGTAATATCGAACATGCCATCACTTATTTCAAAACAGGAGTTTGCAAAAGTCAGTAATTGAAAGGTTTCGTCATCAATAGCAACCGACTTCCCTTGAGCTTGATTAATAGCAGATACGATATTGTCATTGCGGTATCGACTAAATTTTTGCTCAATTCTAAATGCTTCTGCAGCCGCATGTTTAGTTATATGACTAGCAACCAAAGGATCGGTTGTATCAATGAGCAACTCACAAGGACTTGCCATACAAAAGAAACTGCCTTTGATGTGATCGTCGGCAGTTTGAATTTTCCAGTCAGACAAAATAAGGCTTACCTATGCATTAAAAGCTGTAACTAAATTGCAAGATAAACGCTTTTACACTTGGATACAAATCTTGGTTTGCAAGGACACCTATATTTTCAAAACCCGCATTTTTAGGGTCTTGCTGATAATATTCAGCTCTAACGCCCCATTCATGTCCATTATTCATTTTATGACCGTATTTTAAGCCAACCGTTATTGCGGTCATTTCGCCTAATCTATAATCGGCTGATGCAAAGGCAGGTAGCGCATCTATATCATTTAAATAAGGACGGTAAAAATCGGCCTCACTTTGCTGATAGTAGCGAAAATGTGGTTGAATATAGTCTGATTCCGATAAGTTATAGCGTAACTTAGAATCAATTGTGTGTGATGTTATGTCCCAATCGTCGGTCGCAAAGCGATATGAGACATCGGCGACAGCATTGTCAAACGCGTATTTAGTTTGCGCATAAACACTGTGTTTAGCGCGACTATCAGGGCGATTTTCATGCAGTATTGACTGAGTTTCACCGTTGTTGTTGACTAAACTGAGTAGCTTATAAGGGTCGTTTAAATAACCACTACTAGTTGAATAGCTGTAATTTAATTGCACGAGCATGCGACGATTAATGACTTGGGTCAGACCAAATAGCGCATCTATCGTTGATTTGTCATCCGTATCCGTAATTCGGGTTTGATCAAATGCGGCTTCAAATGCATCTTCACCAGCGCCACCTGCACCAAATTGCCCTTCATCCACCACCATAGTAGATAGCCCAATAGGGCGTCCACCAACAGGGTCAATGCTATCAAATTGATAAGATAAGCCGAACAAAGCGGTTGTGTTTTTATTATAAAAATCTCTTTCTGCAGACACACTAGTGCCGACCGACAAATAATCATATTCGCGTGAAATGTTTGCGCCTAGATTGACTCTAGTATCTTTATAAATAGGTTGGGTCCAGTTTGCACTTAATTGTACTCGGGTGTCTTTAAACGTATCGTCCAAAGGAAGTTCATTTGGGGATGTCGTATATTGACCATCTCCAGATGGGCGACTAAATGTTTGTGCATAAGGCTGTGAAACAGCACCTGTCGCTGAAGCACCAGTGAGTGTATCAATAACCAATTTAGTATTCAGAACTCGCTGGTCACCAAAATCTTTGGTTGCACTAACGACACCCTCAAGAAGGCTAACTCGGTCGGTCTCGCCATAATAGAGAATAGCTGTATCGAACTGCCAATCGTTTTCTGATTTAGTTTCTTGCGCTTGAACACCTGCGTTTAATAGGGTGCACGTTGCTGTGGCCAAAAGAGTCGTGATTCTTTTTGATTTACTTAATTGCATCCGCAACCTCCACCAGCAAATGAACGTCCGCCGCTCGTGCCCTCCTTACTAAAATAAATATGTTCGTCTAACCCTATATCTACTGCGTCAGCATTCAAAGCCATTTCATCTTTAGCCAATAGGTCGCGTTCCCAAGGCTGCACGCCTAAATTTGCACACCCACCTAATTGCATAGCCGTGATAATGAAAAACACCGAAATTAGGTTTTTAGTGTGATTTTTGGATGTTTTTATTTTTATAATATTCATATACTTGATCCTACTCAGACAATAAAGAGATAATTTCTTGTTCATATTGTGTTGTGTTTTTAATAAAAAAACCGGTGTGGGTTTTACGCAAAATTCCATGCTTATCAATTAAGTAACTACTTGGCATACCGACTAGTCCATAGTCGGCGGCAACCTCTCCCTTAGGGTCCAAAAGAATGCTAAAATTCGCAGGGTAACTTGCTAGAAAAGTGTTAATTGAAGACTTATCTTGGTCTAAATTAATACTGATAACTTCAAACCCTTGCGCAGCATACTTAGTTTGCATCTCATTCATCCAGCCAAAAGAAGTTCGGCACGGTTTGCACCAGCTCGCCCAAAAATCCAAATAGACGACTTTTCCGTTAAAATCCTGCAGGGAAACTAGTTGCTCATTGGAATGAAAGTCTGGAAGTGTAAATTCTCTAGCAGCGGAGGCGTTGGCAATTCCAGCGGCAAGCAATAAGGTGATAAAAATTAAAACGTGGGATTTTGATCGCATAACAGCACTCAACAATATAAATATTCCATAAGTATATTCAGTGAAACTTAAGGAAACCTTAGCTGAGAATTACCTTCAACATTTTTGTGTTTGACTTAAGGTGCATATTTAGCTCAACGAGATAAAAATTTTCTGGCGATAAGTAACGTCATTGTGAGAGTGAATTAAGGTTAGAAATTATAACTGGCCTAAACTTGCTAATTTTTGTCTATAGATTTTTGTCAAATTTGTTAAAGTTTGAAGCTGAGTAAATACTTGGTTTGAACACCACTAAAACTAGATGTACGAATGTTTGGAATCCTGATCAGCCGAATTAAAATGATAGGGGGAATTACGCATAGACAAGTAGACTAAACCAGCAGTAGGCTGCAATAG
>JBLIKA010000120.1:0-10065 GCA_047637355.1 Glaciecola sp.
CACTTAATGTGACGGCAGTACTAGATGCCTCAGGAAACTATATCGGTAACTCTCTTGAATGGCAAAATGTGACGGATGTCCGTTTGCAAGAAAATAAAGCGGTGCAGTTACAGGGGGCTTTAGATCAATCTGCAACACCCATTATGATGGTAGACCGTGACTTCATTATTACCTATGTTAATGGAGCTAGTTTGACACTGCTCAAAACCAATGAAACTACATTCGCTGAAGTCTATCCAGGTTTTAGTGCTGATGAAGATAAAGTGGTAGGCGCTTGTATTGATATGTTCCATAAAAATCCTGCACATCAACGTAAGCTGCTTGATGACGTCAATAACTTACCATGGCAAACAGATATTAATGTTGCCCATTTGACGTTTTCCCTTAATGTGACGGCAATACTAGATGCCGCCGGCGACTATATTGGTAACTCTCTTGAATGGCAAGACGTAACAGAAATACGAACGAAAGCAATTGAAGTTGGTCGTTTATCGTCTGCTATAGAAGGTATGACAACCAACCTTATGATGGCTGATACAGACGGTATAATTGTATATTGTAACCCCGCCGTAATTAAAATGCTGGCACGCCGTGAGACAGAATTAAGGGCAATTTTACCTGCGTTTTCTGTTGCTACTGTCGTTGGTAGTAATTTTGATAGTTTCCATAAAGATCCCGCTCATCAGCGAAACTTACTTGGAAATATGGCTAACTTACCTAGAACCGCTGAAATCTCTATTGGCAGTTTGTCCTTTCAGTTAATTGCGATAGCACTTAAAGACGAAAATGGTAATCATGTTGGTACAGCAGTGCAATGGTTGGATTTAACCGAAGAGAAAGATGCTCAATCTCAAGTGGAAGGGCTCATTACAGCTGCAATAAGTGGTGAGCTGGAACGCCGTATTGACACGACAAGCTATGCTGGTTTCATGTTAGGTCTGGGTAACAACATTAATGAGCTAATGGAAGCGATAGTTGAACCTATTAATGATGCAATTAATATTGCACAAGCTCTAGCTGATGGTGATTTAACGCAAACGATGAATAGTAAATACGGTGGCCAATTCTTGCTCCTTGCTGATGCGATGAACGGTTCTATAGAAAACCTAGGGAATATGGTTGAACAAATCCGTAGTGCGTCAACAAACGTTTTTGATGCTGCAAGAGAAATTGCCGAGGGTAACAATGAATTAAGCCAGCGCACTGAAACACAAGCATCAAGTCTTGAAGAAACTGCTTCAGCAATGGAGGAGCTAACTAGTACAGTGCAACAAAATGCTGAAAACACAACTGAAGCCAGCAAACTGTCATCAGGTGTTATGGATAAAGCAACAAATGGTGGCGAAGTTGTTAAAAATGCTATTGAAGCCATGAGTGATATTAATAAGTCTAGTAAGAAAATCGCAGATATCATCAGTGTTATTGATGAAATTGCATTCCAAACCAATTTGTTAGCACTCAACGCAGCGGTAGAGGCAGCCAGAGCAGGAGAGCAAGGTAGGGGTTTTGCCGTTGTCGCAGCCGAAGTTCGCAATCTAGCCCAACGTTCAGCTGGCGCTGCGAAAGAAATTAAAGGCTTAATAAATGACAGTGTGGAAGCGGTTGGCCAAGGTACTAAATTGGTTGATGAAACCGGACAAACCTTTACTGAACTGGTTAGTGCTATTGCCGAAGTTGGTAAAATGCTCAAAGATATTGATAGTGCAGGTAAAGAGCAGTCATCAGGCATCGCTGAAGTTAGTGAGGCTGTTGGTCAAATGGATGAAATGACGCAGCAAAATGCCGCCTTAGTTGAAGAAGCTTCAGCATCAAGCAAATCAATGGAAGAGCAAGCTCAAGGTTTGTTAGAACAAATTGGCTTCTTTAAAAATGGTCAGGAACAGGTTGAACAGTCTACCAGCCGAGCACCTTCCAGAAAAATTCCAGCAAGGCAAACGCAACAAAGTACTATAAAAAAAGAGCCCGCGGCTAGAACCCAGTCAACTCGCCGTGCAACCAAATCTGATGAAGAGTGGAAAGAATTTTAGCAGAGTATTTTAGGTAAGAGTTTTGAAAAAGAGTTTGAAAAAGAGTTTTCGGTTTGTTTTTTGATGATGTAGAAGGTTGAATGTAATGATGGATGATCGAAATGAAGATAATAGTTTATCGACAAAGGAATTTAAGTTTATCTGTCAATTCGTTCACAGTGCAACAGGGATATTACTCAATGAAAGTAAGCGGGAGATGGTTTATCGCCGTCTCTCGCGCATTATTAGAGAACGTCAATTAAGCAGTTTTAGCGATTATTGTTATTTATTGCAGACAAAACCAGAGGAAGAGGAAGGTTATTTTATTAATGCGATCACAACCAATCTGACCAGTTTTTTCAGAGAAAATCATCATTTTGAATATTTACAACAACATGAAATACCAAAAATAATATCGCAAAAAATAAAATCTCTAGAGCAAAAAAAAAGCATAAGAATATGGTCGTCTGCATGCTCTACGGGTGAAGAACCATACAGTATAGCTATTACATTACTAGAGGCAATGCAAACCCAGTTGTCAGGATGGCATGTGAAGATTTTAGCGACAGATATCGATAGCAATGTACTTGCTAAAGCTGCAACAGGGATCTATGAGAGTAACCGTATTGACGACTTACCAAAGCAAATACAGCAACAATATTTTATTCAAGGAGCTGGCATCAATAGTAAAAATGTAAAAGTCGTTCAAAATATTAGAGACTTAATCACTTTTAAACATTTAAATTTGCTACATGATTGGCCGATGAAAGGACTTTTTGACGTGATATTTTGCCGTAATGTAATTATTTATTTTGATAAACCGACTCAGCAAGAATTATTTTCTCGCTACTATGAATACATCAAGCCTGGCGGATTATTAATATTGGGGCACAGTGAGAATTTAGGTGCCTATCAAAAGTATTTTTCTAATAGTGGACGTACTGTTTTTAGGAAGCTTGAATCGTCTAATCAAGTTGTTGCCGGTTAACTGCTTTGGAACGCCATAAAAGTATTGAAGTAAAACGATGTATCTCCCGTTGTTTGCCTGAGTTTAGCAGTGTTAATCATTATTGGGATAGAAGTCGACAAGTTGTTGTTGCCAAAATTTTACCTGGTGAGTTTTATATGACACGAGATAATGTTGCTATTGCGACAACTTTAGGTTCTTGCATATCTGCATGTATTTGGGATGAAAAAGAAAATATAGGTGGCATGAATCACTTTATGCTTCCATTAACTGATAAAAAAGCCCATGAAGTAAATTGGGGGAAGCGCGGCATTGCTTCTGATGCGACACGTTACGGTAATTTCGCTATGGAACATTTAATTAATACGATATTAAAAAACGGGGGCCGGCGTGAGAATTTATTGGCTAAGGTTTTTGGAGGGGGCAAAGTGTTAGCCCAAATGACTGATGTAGGGAAACGCAATATTGATTTTGCAGTGCACTACCTTCAAACGGAAAATATAAAAATTGAAACTACAGATACCGGGGATTTGTATCCTAGGAAAGTAATTTTTGAGCCCCTCAGTGGCCGAGCTTTCATAAAAAAACTTTATATTTTACAAAACGATACTATAGCCCAGCGCGAAAAAGATTATGTTAAGCACATTGACCGTAGCAAAATTGATGGTGATGTAGAATTATTTTAATGTGTAAAAGAGGATGGAGCAGAGATTGAAAAAAATAACAGTATTAGTTATCGATGATTCATCTGTGATACGTAACATTGTGAAAGATGCCCTTAAGGATGAAGTTGACATTGAAGTGATAGGGGATGCAGAAGATCCTATTGTTGCGCGTGATTTAATTAAAAAACTAAACCCAGACGTTTTAACGTTAGATGTTGAAATGCCAAAAATGGATGGAATTACGTTTTTAGGTAAGTTAATGCGCTTGCGACCTATGCCCGTAATAATGCTTTCTACGTTGACGACAAAAGGGGCTGATATCACCTTAGAAGCTTTAGAAATTGGCGCAGTAGACTTTATTGCTAAACCCAGTTTTGAACAATTGTTAGCCACGAAAGATAGCTTTAAAGAAACCTTAGTAGCAAAAATCAAACAAGCAGCGACTATCAAGCAAAGGAATTTCAAACTATCGAAAGCAGTAGCGAGCCATTCAAAAAACAAAATATTGCAGTTTAAAGGCTTAAAACGCCCCGACCATTTAGTTGCTATTGGCGCATCTACCGGTGGCACAGAAGCCATTAAAAAAGTGTTGATAAGTTTGCCCGACAATTCTCCCGCTATTGTTATCACTCAGCATATTCCTAAATCCTTTAGTGGTCGATTTGCCGAACGTCTTAATGGCTGCTGCAAAATAACGGTTCAAGAAGCACAACATGGTCAAAAGATAAACTTGGGTCATGCCTATATTGCGCCCGGAGACATGCATTTAAAAGTAGTAAAAAGGGGAGGGGCGTTATTCTGTACTTTAGACGATTCCGCTGAAGTTAGCCGTCACAAGCCATCAGTAGATGTTTTATTTGATTCATTAATTCCTTTTGCTGAAAATGTTCAGGCTATTTTGCTCACTGGAATGGGGAGAGATGGTGCCCAAGGTATGTTGAATCTGAGGGAGTCAGGCGCGCGCACATTAATTCAAGATAAAGCAAGCTGTTTAATATGGGGTATGCCGGGCAAAGCTTATGCACTTAACGCGCACTGTGAGCAGATTAACTTAGCTAATATAGCTAGTAGTATTATCGACTTTGCCTCATTGAACAAAGTGGAGATGAAAAGTAAAAATGATGAATATTAATAAAAAAATTATATTTAGAAGCGCCTTAAGCTTAACTTTATTATTGTTAGTGAATGCAATTTCATTAGAAATCAATATTTTAAATATTTTAATTTCGCTTAGCTTGTTCGCGTTGCTGTTCTTAAATACAAAGCAACCAGCAACTAAAACTGAAGACGCAGCAGATGATAGAAATACAACTGATACCCCTTTAATAGTTCCAGTAATTCAAGATTTACATGATTTTTATAAACAAGAAGTAGAAATAATTGATAATGAAATCGACCGCACTATTGGCTTGGTCGGGGAGGCTGTGTCGGGTATTTCCGCTTGTTTTAAAAACTTAACGCAACTTAGTGAAGATCAACAAACGATGATTGCAGCTTTGATATTACAAAGCCAAAGTATTGGTGATGATGAAGGAACAAGCTTGGCGTCATTTGTCCAAGAGTCAAATAAAACCCTAGACGACTTTGTTAGCGTG
Source organism: Glaciecola sp. (assembly GCA_047637355.1). Classification (GTDB taxonomy): domain Bacteria; phylum Pseudomonadota; class Gammaproteobacteria; order Enterobacterales; family Alteromonadaceae; genus Glaciecola. The sequence goes on from JBLIKA010000120.1 coordinate 5,234, forward strand.
ATTGTTAATACCAGTAAACAAAGTCTGCAAACCATGGCGTTTACTGACGAAATGGTCAAACAATTCGATAGTGTTTTTGCTTTATTAGAGCAAGTAGAGCGGATTGCTACTCAAACAAATTTACTGGCATTAAATGCAGCTATAGAAGCAGCAAGAGCAGGTGATGCGGGTCGAGGCTTTGCCGTAGTTGCTAATGAAGTTAGATCGCTATCTATTAGTTCAACTGAATTAAATGAAAATATACGCAGAGAAATTAGCTTAGCGAAAGGCACTATAAGCAAGTTAAGATTGTCCGTGGAGGAAATTGCCTCAGCTGATATGAACCCTATATTAAAAGCGAAAGATCATATAGGTAAAATGATAGAGCATATTCAAGATGTTAGTGAGGATAGCAAAGTAAAAGTTAATGAACTTTCTAACGTTACACCTCAAATAGCCAACGCGGCTGCAGTCGGTATTCGGTCATTGCAATTTGAGGATTTAACTTATCAATCGTTAAATTCTTTAAAAACTAATACTGACAGCATTCGACAAATTAATGAGAGCCTTGACAGGTTTTGTAATGAGAGCACAACGTACTCACAAGAAAAATTTGATACATTTAGAGATACGTGCAGAGAAACTATTTTTAAGAGTAAAAACGAAAATCAACATCGTAGTGTCAATCAGGATTCTTTGGACGAAGGCGACATTGAGTTATTTTAGTGGTGGGAAATTATAAAATGGCAGTTAGATCTAATGTTACCAGAAGCTCAAAACGTATTAACCTTTACGGTGGAAGATAACGTCGAATTCTCCCAATATCAACTTTTTAGTGACGCCTATACTGAAATTGAAGTTATAGGCTGAAAGTTTGTCCTAGACCTAAGTCGAGTCGCCTATATGGACAGCCCTGCTTTGGGTATTATTCTTTTGCTAAAGCGATATATATAATAATTTGGTTTTGCTATTTTGCCGTCAAGCTACCTAAGTAGATTTGCTGTGAAGTGCAAAAAAATACCTACTTAGGTGACAAGTTTACTATGTTTTTTATACCCGTAGCTAAATAAATATCAGTTAACTTTAACCAGCCAATTATGCTTGTCTTCAGTTTTACCCCATTGAATGTCATTTAAGGCTTGGCGTAATTTCGTTGTGGTAGGGCCTGTTTCACCGCTACCGACTCGATGCTCTTTGCCATTGTGAATAAATGTGCCCACTGGCGTAAGCACTGCTGCGGTGCCTGAAAGCGCAGCTTCAACGTCTGGCTTTGCTGCTCGCTCTAATAATTCATCAACAGAGATGTTGCGCTCACTTATAGTCATGCCCAAGTCAGCGGCAAGGGTTAAAATAGAATCGCGAGTTACGCCATGTAAGAAGCTTGAATCTAATGCTTTAGTGATGATTTCGTTACCATCAATTAAAATAAAATTAGCAGCACCGGTTTCCTGTACATCGCCATTAGGGCAGAAAAGTATTTGGTCTGCTTGCACGTCGCTACGCGCTTTTAAAATGGGGCCTAATGCGCTTGCATAGTTACCACCACTTTTAATCATTCCCATGTGCGGTGCGCAGCGCATACCTGTTTCGTCTAGTAATAAGCGTAACGGTTTTGCACCGCCAGCAAAGTAATCACCGACAGGTGATAGTAGAACGTACAACATAGAAGACAGTGATGGCGCGGCGGCTTTGCCGATAGACGCTTCGGTACCAACATGAGTTGGGCGAATGTACATTGAACCAGGAGGTTGTGGCACGTCATCAGCATATTGAGCAACAATGTCTAGGATCATTGCTTCAACTTGTTGTTTGTTGATTTTAGGTAAATTCAGTAGTTGGCTGCTTTGTTCAAAACGGTTGAGGTTTTTATCCATTCTGAATACGTAAATACCGCCATCTTCATGGCGAAATGCTTTTAATCCTTCAAAACAAGTACTTGAGTAGTGCAACACGTGAGCGCCAGGATGCATTTGAATACTCTCAGCAGAGACTTTTTGGGTATCGTTCCACTTATCATTTTCAAACGTTGCCAATGCCATTTGCGGCATAAAAACGGTCCCGAACACAGCCATGTATAATTCCTAATATTTGTTGTTGGCGTTAATCGCCTAATTTTATCGACCTCGGCTATCAGTATTATGCTTGATAGCGTTTGTAATGACGGCCATTTTACGTAATATTTAACTTTGAACAATAGCTGTAGTAGGTTTGTGTTGCATTTATTAGTGCTAAATCAATTACCGTCCTAATCTGACTAAAATATTCTTTACTTACTTTGACCAACATTCAATAGCTTGCTTTACCGTAAACTTACCTTCAAGCAAGGCTCTACCCAATATTACGCCAGCAACATGAGTGGGTTTTAACACCTCAATATCATGCAAACTGCCGATGCCACCAGAGGCCTGCCACTGAATGTCAGGGAATTGTGTAACGACTTCTTTGTATAAGCTATTGTTTGCTCCTTGAAGAGTGCCGTCGCGGCTAATGTCGGTGCAAAGCACATGTTTTAGGCCAACCTTGGAATAGCGTCTAATCAGAGCCTCAATAGAAACACCTGAGTCTTGTTGCCAGCCATGAGTAGCAACAAATTTATTACTCTGTTCGTCAATGTTAATATCGAGAGCCAAAACAATATGCTCTGGACCGAATTCGACCATCCATTGTTCTACAACTTCTTGTTGAGTAACGGCAAGTGAACCGATAACCACTCTCTGCACGCCTGCCTTTAATAAGCCTTCAACATCTGCCTTGGTGCGCACACCGCCGCCACTTTGAAACTTCATTCGCTTAGTGGCAACCATTTCTGAAATAAGATTGAGTTGTCTTTTAGCTGTGTCTTTAGCGCCAGTTAAGTCAACGATATGCAGCCACTGCGCGCCATCGTCGGCATATTGATGCACGACGTCGATTGGGTCAAGCTGGTACTCGGTTGTCTGGTTATAGTCGCCTTGATATAAACGAACTACTTTTCCGTCAATTAAATCGATAGCTGGAATAATCATTTTATTTCCTTACAACTGAATAAAGTTTTTGAGTAACTGCGCGCCAGCATCACTGGAGCGTTCTGGGTGAAATTGCACACCAAAAAAATTATCTCTGTGAATGGCTGCTGAAAAAGTAGTACCAATATCAGCTTTAAGTTGTTCGGCACTGAGTAACTCGGGATTTATGTTATTAGCTAATATCTGGCCTTTGCCTGAAGAATAATGACAGGTGGCTAAAGTATACTCATAATCATCAATGGCGTAGCTGTGAACAAAATAGAAATGTTCGCCATCTGGAATGCCTGCAAATAGCGGGTTGATATATTTGCTTGTGACTCTATTCCAACCCATATGTGGCAATTGCAAATTGCCCACTTGCATGCGTTTAACATGGCCGGGTATTAAATGTAAACTATTGGTCAAATCGGTTTTACCAAATTCACCTTCTTGTGAATCGGCAACCATTAATTGCATACCTAAACACACCCCCAATGTGGGTTGAGTTAACGAGCGTAAGCAATCTGCTAAGGCTTTTTGATTGATACTGCTCATTGCTGCAGGCGCGCTTCCTACACCGGGTAGTAATACTCTTTGTGCTTTTGCAATCACATTCACATCGTCAGATACGTCAACATTGATGCCTAGGCGTTCAAATGCGAACTTAACCGACGCTATATTTGCGCAACCGGTATTCACAATGACCAATGATTTAGGCATTTATAATGATCCTTTGGTACTCGGCAGCGCATCACCTTCTTTGGCTATAGCTTGGCGTAATGCACGACCAAACACTTTAAATAAGCTTTCTACTTGGTGATGAGCATTACCTTCTGTTGTCGATAAATGCAACGATAAACCCATTGTTTGCGCAATGGAATAGAAAAAATGAGGTACCATTTCGGTTGCCATATCACCCACTGAATCGCGACTAAATGGAGCATCAAATTTTAAGTGTGGGCGGTTTGAAATGTCCATAATACATTCTGCACGACACTCATCCATTGGTAAGGCAAAACCAAAACGGGCAATACCGCGTTTGTCTCCCAACGCTTTCTTAAGGCACTCGCCAAGTGCAAGCGCAGTGTCTTCAACACTATGATGGTCGTCTATGTGAAGGTCACCATCAACACTCACGTTCAGATAAAAGCCGCCGTGTGTGGCGACCTGATCAAGCATATGGTCAAAAAATCCTAAACCGGTATGTATTTCTGGTTTCTGCGAACTGTCGAGATTTACTTTTACTCTAATATTGGTTTCTGATGTTGTTCTTACCACTTCTGCGGTGCGCGCCGTTACAGTCAACCGCTGGGTGATCATGGGCCAATTATTAGTTAGAGGATCGTACTTTATACCCTTGATGCCCATGTTTTCCGCAAGTTGAATATCGGTGTCACGATCGCCAATCACAAAAGAGCGGGTAAAATCGACTTTACCTGCTTGCAAGTAATCTTTTACTAGGCCCAATTTAGGCTTTCTGCAACTGCAATTGTCCGCGTCAAAGTGTGGGCAAATTAATACGTCATCAAACACCACGCCCTGGCTAGAGAATATATTCATCATCGCATTATGCGGTAAATCAAAGTCAGCGACTGGAAAACTATCTGTACCCAGACCATCCTGGTTTGAAACCATCACTAACCTGAAGCCAGCAGCTTGCAGTTTAAGTAGTTGAGGAATAACGTTGGGTTCAAAGACTAGCTTCTCCAAGCTATCGAGTTGCTTGTCGACGGGTGGCTCTTCCACTAAAGTACCGTCGCGATCAATGAAAAGAATAGGTTGTTGACTCATATTATTGATTTCCGTCGGCAAAAAATGCCTTTATTAATGCTAATAATGTGTTGTTTTGTTCTGGGGTGCCGATACTAA
>JBLIKA010000121.1:0-10001 GCA_047637355.1 Glaciecola sp.
TTTATATTACACTACGCTAGCTAACGCGGCGCATTCACGTTTCTTATTATTTTTTCGAGCTGACCACTATATTACAACGTTCAAACCCTATATCTCAGGACAATTACCCGCATGGTAAAGAATATACGTTATATTTCTGTGAATGGTGCACATTCTTTGTAAATCAACCGAGTGGTCGTTCAGCACTTGTCCATTAAATATTCATAAGTTGGACTTGGTTTTATTTATTTTGCGCAAAAAAAAACGCCTAACTGGCGTTTTTTGTACCCTCTTTAAAATTCTAGTATTTTCAAACTAGAACCATAAATCGGCTTGTAAAAAGACTCTCTTAAAGCGCGTTAATTTGCGTGTTTAGACGACTTTTATGGCGAGCCGCTTTATTCTTGTGAATAAGCCCTTTAGTTGCCATGCGGTCTAAAACAGGAACTGCCGCTGTAAACGCTGCTTGTGCGGCTGCTTTGTCGCCAGATGTGATAGCGGCAAGTACTTTTTTGATGCACGTACGGGTCATGGAGCGACGGCTTGCATTATGCTGGCGACGCTTCTCAGATTGGATTGCACGTTTCTTCGCAGACTTAATGTTAGCCAAGGTGAAACTCCTAAATAAATTCATGTCAAAATTGAGGTTGCGGATTATCCAGTTTTTAAATACTGCTGTCAATAAAATTGACGGCTAAAAGCAAAAAATAACGCAAATAACTAGTTCAGGTCCCAATGCTACAGATTTTACTTTTTTTTTTGGTAAAACCGTCTGTTATCTGTGCAATGAACAATCAGTTATTGCGAGCATATGGGAATTAATGCGATTATAAATGGAATAAGGACTGTTGGCTATTAATAGTGATAAATTTAAGGTGAAACTGCGTCGATGTTAAAATCAGGAATTGTCGTCAGCTCAATGACGTTAATATCGAGAGTGCTTGGCTTAGTACGAGATGTCGTTGTAGCCAACATAATGGGGGCTGGGGCCTCCGCTGATGTTTTCTTTTTCGCTAATAAAATCCCCAACTTTTTACGCCGACTTTTTGCCGAAGGCGCATTTGCACAAGCATTTGTTCCGGTCCTAACGGAGGTAAAGTCGCATCAAAATGACGCTGAATTAAAGGACTTCGTTGCCAAGGTATCGGGTACACTGGGTGGCATTGTTTTCGTAACAGCCATTGCAGGCGTAGTGCTATCCCCTTTGCTCGCTGCGCTGTTTGGCACAGGATGGTTTATCGACTATTTAAATGATGAACCAGATGGGGCTAATTTTGAATTAGCCTCCAGCATGCTTAAAATTACATTCCCTTATATTTTCTTTATATCGCTGACCGGATTTGCAGGGGCAGTGTTAAATACGTTGAATAAATTTGCTGTGGCTGCCTTCACACCGGTGTTGCTTAACCTCAGTATTATTGCTTGTGCGTGGTTATTTGCTGAAAAGTTAGAGCAACCCGCTTTTGCGCTAGCTTGGGGCGTTTTTATCGGTGGTATGGTGCAGCTATTATTTCAATTACCTTTTTTATTTCGCGCGGGTCTTCTTGTAAAGCCAAAGTGGGGGTGGCGGGACCCTAATGTAACCAAGGTAAGGACATTGATGATTCCTGCGCTGTTTGGCGTATCGGTCAGTCAAATTAACTTACTTCTGGATACACTAATTGCGAGCTTCTTAATGACCGGTTCAATTAGTTGGCTGTATTACAGTGACCGCTTATTGGAGTTCCCACTGGGCTTATTTGGTATCGCCATTGCGACAGTTATCTTACCTGCACTTTCACGAAATCATGTTGGTAAAGATGATCAAGGCTTTAAAAATAATTTGGATTGGGCGTTTAAGATTATCTGTTTACTCGGTATACCTGCTGCGACGGCACTTGTTCTGTTGGCTTTTCCTCTTCTAATGGTTATTTTTCAACGCGGGGAATTTTCGGTTGTTGACGCGCAGATGGCGTCTTACAGCTTAATTGCCTATGGAAGCGGCTTATTGAGCTTCATGCTAGTTAAAATACTAGCCCCCGCTTTCTATTCTCGTCAGGACACCAGAACACCGGTAAAGTACGGCATTATTACAATGGCCACTAACATGCTATTCAACCTCATTTTTGCAATCCCTTTTGGCTATGTAGGTCTGGCTATTGCTACTGCTATGTCGGGTACGTTAAACGCAGTGCTTCTATATCAGCGTTTGCATAGGCAGGGTGTGTATAAATTGAGTAGCGAGACCCTTCATTTTATTATTAAGGTGGTGCTAGCGTCAATTTGCATGGGTATATCAATTTATATGTTCAACGTTAACTTTTCTTGGGAGTCTGCTGTCTTAGCAGAACGCATTTATATGCTAATTGAACTCGTCATATTGGGCCTTGCTGTGTTTGCAGTCAGCTTAATATTGGTCGGAATTCGACCAAGGCATTTAAAAATCCAAAAATCGGCCTAAAAAATTGGGTTGGTCTCCTTATAATCATTGGTATTCACTCAGGTGTCGTTTATAATCTTTGGCTTTAAAACGATTACATTCATTTAATTTTTGTGTATTGCTCTCGGTTTTTATTAAGAACCGCGAAGAATGCATAATTCATACATCAAAAGGCAAGGTGGTTTGCAGTTAATTCGAGGCCTACATAATTTACGACAACAGCATCAACGTTGCGTGTTAACTATCGGTAAGTTTGACGGCGTTCATTTAGGTCATAAGGCTGTGCTTGTCAATTTAGTTGAGAAAGCCAAAACACTAGGTTTGGCCTCAACGGTTATGATTTTTGAGCCACAACCTGAAGAAGTGTTTGCTCCGCTGCGGGCCCCTGCCAGGCTGTCGCGCTTCCGAGATAAATATGAACAGTTTAAAGCGTTAGGTATTGATCGCCTGATTTGCGTTCGATTCAATGCTGCTTTTGCCGAAATGAGTGCTGAAAGCTTTACTCAAGATTTATTAGTAAAGCAATTAGGTGTTAAATTCTTGGTCGTGGGTGATGACTTTCGGTTTGGGTATCAACGCAAGGGAAACTTTGAATCATTGCTCGAAGCTGGCTTGTTATTGCAGTTTGAAGTCGTCAGTACGCAAAGTTTTAAATTAGCTGATTGCCGCATAAGTTCGACGGAGATTCGTAGGGCGTTGTCAAACAGCGATTTTGAATTAGCAAAGGAAATGTTAGGCCGTGAATTTACGATTAATGGGCGGGTAAATCACGGAGATAAAAAGGGCAGAACCATCGGTTTTCCTACGGCTAATGTATTGCTCAAAAGATGTAAGTCACCTATTAGTGGTGTCTTTGCCGTTGAAGTTATTATTGCTAAACAACATTTTAATGGCGTCGCTAATATCGGCAATAGGCCAACGGTTAACGGCACCAGATCGCAACTAGAAGTTCACATATTCGATTTTAAGCAGGATCTGTATGGTACCTATATAGAAGTTGTTATTAAACAAAAGCTCAGAGATGAGAAGAAATTCGAAAATTTTGAAGAACTGCATCAACAAATAAAATGTGACGCTCGAGCGGCACGAGAGATATTCAATATTTAAAGGCTTGTAGTATTAAAGTCAGTATTAAATTTATAAAAACACAATTATAGAAGTGGAAAACCAGATATGACTGATTATAAACCGACGCTAAATTTGCCTGAAACGGCGTTTCCAATGCGTGGTAATTTGGCGAATCGCGAGCCGCAGATGCTGAAACAGTGGACAGAGAAAAAACTGTATGAGCAGATCAGAAGCGCTAAAGCTGGTAAAAAAACTTTTATATTGCACGACGGCCCTCCCTATGCCAACGGTGATATTCACATAGGTCATGCCGTTAATAAAATTTTAAAAGACATCATCGTTAAGTCAAAAACCTTATCAGACTTTGACTCTCCATATGTACCGGGGTGGGACTGTCATGGTTTACCTATCGAGCTGATGGTGGAAAAGAAAGTAGGTAAGCCGGGTAAAAAGGTCACTGTCGCAGAGTTTCGTGAAAAATGCAGAGCCTATGCTGAGCGTCAGATTGATGGTCAACGCAAAGATTTCATTCGTTTAGGTGTACTAGGTGACTGGCAGAATCCATACAAAACCATGGATTTCTCTTCTGAAGCTAATATTATCAGAGCATTTGGTAAAATTGTAGAGTCAGGACATTTGGAAAAAGGATTTAAGCCAGTTCATTGGTGTACAGATTGCGGTTCTGCATTGGCTGAAGCGGAAGTTGAATATCAAGACAAAGAATCTCCTGCAATTGATGTGAAATTTGAAATTACGGAGCACGTTGAGTTTGCCGATGCTTTTGATATTGCTCCTGAACTCTTGCAACAAAATAAAGCATCGGTTGTCATTTGGACAACAACGCCATGGACTATTCCTGCAAACCGCGCTATCAGTTTACACCCTGAGCTAATCTACGAACTGGTTGAAGTGACGCTTGAAAATGGTAAAGAAAGCTATGTTATAGCGGCTGATTTGGTTGAAACCTGCATGCAACGTTATGGTATTACTGAGTTTAATATTATCGGCTCATGTGCCGGCGCAGAGCTTGAGAATTTAGTCGTTAACCATCCTCTAAACCCTATTCAAGTGCCATTGATTTTAGGTGACCACGTTACAACAGAGGCAGGCACCGGTTGTGTGCATACTGCGCCAGCTCACGGAGTCGACGATTTTAATGTGGGTAAACAATACGATCTCGAAGTTTATAATCCCGTCGGTGGCAATGGCGTTTATCTGGAAAATACGCCGTTATTTGCTGGCTTACATGTGTTTAAGGCTAATCAACCCATCGCTGATGCACTAGCTGAGAAGGGCGCTTTAGCCTTGCAAGTTAAATACGTGCATAGTTACCCACACTGCTGGCGTCATAAATCGCCGATTATCTTTCGAGCGACTCCTCAGTGGTTTATCAGCATGGATAAAAATGGTTTACGTGAACAGTCAATTGAACAAATTAGTAAAACTAAATGGATCCCAGGTTGGGGTGAGGAACGCATCAAAAGCATGGTTGAAGGGCGCCCGGATTGGTGTATTTCACGCCAGCGTACCTGGGGTGTGCCAATTGCATTATTCGTGCATGAAGAAACTAACGAATTGCACCCACAAACAGCACAAATTATCGAAAAAGTAGCAACTGCCGTTCAGCAAAAAGGTATTCAAGCTTGGTGGGATATGGCCGCAGAAAGTCTCATTGGCGCAGACGCAGATAAATATCAGAAAGTCACTGATACGCTCGATGTATGGTTTGATTCAGGTGTTACGCATTATTTCGTTGTAGACAAGCGCGATGACATTCCAGCCAGCGCCGATTTATACTTAGAGGGCTCAGATCAACATCGTGGTTGGTTTATGTCTTCACTAATTTCTTCTACTGCCATGCATGGACATGCTCCTTACAAAGAAGTACTAACTCATGGGTTTACGGTAGACGCTAACGGTAAAAAAATGTCAAAGTCGTTGGGCAATGTTGTTGCGCCTCAAGAAGTGACCAACAAACTTGGCGCTGATATTCTGCGGTTATGGGCTGGTTCAACCGATTATCGCGGTGAAATGACCGTTTCCGATGAAATTTTGAAACGTTCTGCTGACGCTTATCGTCGGATTCGCAATACATGTCGGTTCTTACTCGCTAACCTAAATGGCTTTGAGCCTAGTAGAGATATCGTGCCTTTTGATGAAATGGTCGCATTGGATCAATGGGCTGTATTACGGGCATCTGCAGTGCAAAAGCAAATACTTGAAAGCTATGAGCACTACGATACCTTAGTAGTATGTCAAACATTGATGCAATTTTGTTCTATTGAAATGGGAAGTTTTTATCTCGATATAATTAAAGACAGGCAATACACAGCCAAGTCTGACGGGCTAGCAAGACGTTCTTGCCAAACTGCTTTGTATCATATTGCTGAAGCATTGGTTCGTTGGATGGCGCCGGTAATGAGCTTCACTGCACAAGAGGTTTGGGAAGCACTTCCAGGTGAAAGAGATGAATTTGTGTTTACAGGCGCTTGGTATAATGGATTACCAGCGGTTGATGCCACGGCAACAAATTCGCTGGATAATGATTTCTGGCAAACCATCATGAAAATGAAAACTGAAGTGAACAGCGCACTAGAAAAAGCACGTAACGAAAAAATTATTGGTGGTTCACTTGAAGCCAGAGTGATTGTTTATGTGAATGCAGAAAAAGCTAGCTTACTTGCGAAATTGAAAGACGAGTTGCGTTTTGTGCTAATTACCTCACAGGCCGAAGTTAAAAGCTTGAGTGAAAAAACGGACACGGCGATTGCATTGAATGATTCAGATGTATTCATTGATGTGTTAGTCGCTGACGGTGAGAAGTGCGCACGCTGCTGGCACCATAAGCCAGAAGTAGGCAACGATCCTAAACATCCTGAACTCTGTAACAGATGTATTGATAATGTTGATGGGGAAGGGGAAGTGCGCGAATATGCTTAATCTTTTTAAGAATACGGGAATGCGATTTATCTGGATTTCGGTTATCGCAGTTATTTTAGATCAGTGGACTAAACAGGCGGTTGTCAACTCTATGGAGTTGTATGAGTCTATCGAAATTGTTCCATTTTTTAATTTTACTTACGTGCACAACTATGGCGCGGCATTCAGTATCCTTTATGATGCTGGAGGCTGGCAGCGATATTTCCTAAGTGCAATTGCATTAGGTGTTAGTGGCTTAATATTGTGGTGGTTAAAAAGTACAACTCGACAGCAAGTTTTGCTACCGGTTGCGTTTTCATTCATTTTGGGTGGAGCCTTAGGTAACGTTTATGACCGTATACTGCATGGTTATGTCATCGATTTTCTTGATTTATACTATGGTACTTCACACTGGCCTGCATTTAACATTGCCGATTCTGCGATATTTATAGGGGCGATTTTACTTATAATTGATATGTTTATTAACAAAGAGGCAAATGAAGTTGACAAATAATACCTTGGTCATTGGAGATAACTGTGAAGTTATTTTACATTTCGACTTAAAACTTTCAGACGGATCTGCCGCTGATAGTACTAGGGTCAATAACAAACCCGCAAAAATGGTAATGGGCGATGGCAGTCTTACCAAAAATTTTGAAGACTGTTTGCGCGGCCTAGCTGCAGGAGATAGGAAGTCGTTCTTATTGAACGCTGACGATGCGTTTGGTATGCCCAATCCTGACAATATATATTATGTAGACCGAACTAAGTTTAATGCGGACACACCCGTAGAAGAAGGTATGATAATTGCTTTTGCGCAACCCGATGGTTCTGAATTACCTGGTGTTATTCGAAGTATTGCGGGGCAGTCAGTTACGGTTGATTTTAATCACCCCCTCGCAGGCCAGAGCGTTACCTTTGATGTTGAAATTATAGAAGTTAGAGATACGGGAGCGAAATAAAATGGAAATCCATCTAGCCAATCCAAGAGGTTTTTGCGCAGGAGTCGATCGTGCTATAACTATCGTAGAACGCGCTCTAGAAATGTTTGGTCCGCCTATTTATGTGCGTCATGAAGTTGTCCATAATAAATTCGTGGTTGATGGATTGAAAAAGCGAGGGGCTGTTTTTGTTGATGAACTTATTGAAGTCCCCGACGATACTATTGTTATTTTTTCTGCGCATGGGGTCTCGCAAGCAGTTCGTTCAGAAGCTACAGAGCGTGGTCTTAAAGTGTTTGATGCAACCTGTCCATTGGTAACAAAGGTGCATATGGAAGTAGTGCGTGCCAGCAAAAAAGGCACTGAGTGCGTTTTGATTGGACATCAAGGACACCCAGAAGTTGAGGGGACAATGGGACAATATAACAACCCTGATGGTGGTATATATTTAGTTGAGTCAATTGACGATGTCGCAAGTCTGGTCGTCAATAATCCAGACTCACTTTATTATTGCAGTCAAACCACTCTATCTGTAGACGACACCGCAGATGTTATTGATGCCCTGCGTCAAAAGTTTCCAAAGATTGATGGTCCTCGTAAAGATGATATCTGTTATGCAACGCAAAACAGACAAGATTCGGTAAGAGAACTGGCTAGTGATTGTGACATCCTATTGGTAGTAGGTGCACAAAATAGCTCAAACTCAAATAGGCTAAGAGAATTAGCCGAGAAAATTGGTGCAAAAGCCTATTTGATAGCGGATGCAGAGTGTATTCAAAAAGAGTGGCTAACAAACGTAAATCATATTGGCGTCACTGCTGGGGCTTCTGCGCCAGAGATTTTGGTTAAAGGAGTTGTTGATAAACTGCTTAGTTGGGGTGCTGTGAATTCATTTGAGCGTCCTGGACGCGAAGAGACAATAGAATTCGCCGTGCCAAAAGAGCTACGTATTAAACAAATATAAAACAAAACATAAATAATAAATTGACGCTAAGCACAATAAATACATAGCTTAGCGTTATTCCCCTCGCCACAAACCTACCTCAGTTCAGTTTCGATACCTATTTAATACGTTAGAATTATTCACGATAACCATCTAAGTCCGCATCTCATGTAAGCTGATGATATGGAAAAGCTGTCTTTGAATAACTATGAAGCCGAATAAAATTAGTAGTCGATTGGCAAGGAAATCAATGCTCTCTCAAAATGGGCTGGGTATGGTCGAAGTATTGGTTACTCTTTTTATCCTATCAATTGGGTTACTGGGAGTTGCATCACTCCAATTTGTCGGTTCGTTCTCCAATGCTGATGCATTGAATCGCACTCAAGCTGTTTTTGTCGCACAGCAATTTAGCGAACGTTTAAGCGCAAATGCTATGCCATCAGATGTCGCAGATGGCTTTGTGGTTGATAATACTTATTTCAATGAAGAGATATACAACTTTGCTAACTTAACGTGCTCGACAGAAGGCGCAAGCCCATATGATTGTCATTGCACCGCACACCCATCTTCTATCGCTAACTGCCAAACTGGGGATTGTAATGCTGCTGAATTAGCTGAGTTTGATGGCTATCAGATGTCCTGTGCTGTTGTGCGTAGTAATCCTAACGCAAACATAAGTCTGACATGCACAGATAAAGATTTAGGTGATACGGACTTATGCACCGCCGGTTCTATTCACGAAATCATAGTCAGTTGGCCTGTGCGCATTTGGCAAGGTAGTGAACGAGTCTTAAATAGCGCATGTAATGTGGCCGATTCAGATAACAATGATTGCGTTGTAGTTGAGGTAGCCCTATGAGTCTATTTATCAGTAAAAGTAACTGCAAAGAAAAGCAAAAAGGATTCACGCTAGTCGAAATAATGATTTCCATGGCTCTAGGTCTAGTTATTTCAGGTGCTGTAATTCAAATAATGGTTAGCAACTCGGTGACCGAAAAATTAAATAGAGCAATGGCTTCTACCCAAGAAAGTGGACGTTTTATTATCAATCGTTTGCGAGGTGAGATGTTAATGGTTGGTTTGTATGATCATATGAATCCAAATTTAAATATGGATGTTGATGTTGTCAACGAAAACAACTTTGTGCGCAATCACCCCGTGATATTGCCCAATGAATTTGCAGTCAGGCCGACCTTAGGTGCGAGCCAAGGAACTAGCGGCGGCAACGACAGCTTAGTCGTTAGTTTGCAGAGCAAAATGGATTGTAGGGGCTATGCTCTGGGTTATGAAAACGGTGAGCAATTTTATGTGGTTAACGAGTATTTCGTTGATGACAACAAGTTAAAATGCAGGGGGTTTGATGGCCGCTATTTACGCGGACAAAAAGTTGCTGAAGGGCATAATAGCCATAATGCAATTACCATTTTAGACGATGTGGCTAACTTTCAAGTAACCTATGGCATTACTGACGCTGTGTCCACCTTAGGGTCAGCAATTCCTACTCGTTTTATCACTGCCGATGGCATCCAAAATGCGATTAATAATGGTAAAACGATTGTCGCATTCCGTATCGCTATTGTCGTGCGCGCTGACAGTGACATTACTGTTGAGAATAGGCCATCTTTTAGACTACTCAATGAGGCAAATTATATCCCTAGTGATAATGGCCTCTATAAATCGTTCGAAACAACAATAACATTAAGAAATATGAAAAATTTCGTAAGGAGTAATG
>JBLIKA010000122.1:0-9931 GCA_047637355.1 Glaciecola sp.
CAGTACCCGGCATTAAGTATGTTATCGACCCCGGTTTGGCGCGCATGTCTAGGTACAGCCATAAAAGCAAAGTACAACGTCTTCCTATCGAAGCTATATCCCAAGCGTCAGCAAATCAGCGTGCAGGTCGATGCGGAAGAGTATCTGATGGTATTTGTATTAGACTTTATTCCGAAGAAGACTTCTTATCACGCTCAGAATTTACTGATCCAGAAATAATTCGAACTCACTTATCATCTGTTATATTGCAGATGTTGGCGCTCGGCTTAGGCGAAGTTAGCCAATTTCCATTTATTCAGCCACCAGATAGCAAAAATATTAACGATGGTATGAAGTTGTTAGAAGAACTTCAGGCTATTGAACGCAAACAAAGCGCTTATGTATTGACCCCATTAGGACGCAAAATTGCGCGACTTCCGGTCGATCCTCGATATGCCAAAATGGTTGTTGAGGCAGGAGAACGAGATTGTGCAAAAGAGGTTATGATCATTACTGCAGGGTTGAGTATTCAAGATCCTCGCGAGCGTCCACAAGACAAGAAACAAATAGCTGATGAAAAGCATAGCGAATTTGCCGACGCTGATTCGGATTTTATGTCTCTTTTGAATCTATGGAATGCATTTTCAAGTAATCAAAAAACGCTAACAAACAGCCAGTTACGCAAATGGTGCAAACAGTATTTTGTGCATTATTTACGGATGCGAGAGTGGCAAGATATTGTCAGTCAAATGAAGAAATCACTAGTCGAAATTGGCTACAGATTAAATACCGAAGAGCCTAGCTACGAGACGATACACACTGTTATGGCAACAGGTCTACTTTCTCAAGTTGGGTTTAAGGATAAAAACCGCGAGTACCTAGGTTCGCGTAATACACGATTTATGATTTTTCCAGGCTCAGGCTTGAGTAAGTCAAATCCTACTTGGCTACTGGCATCTGAATTGGTTGAGACGTCCAAGTTATTTGCTAGAAATGTTGCGAAAATCGACCCGAAATGGCTTGAGCCAATTAGTCAGCATCTAGCCAATAAGCAATATTCGGAACCTCATTGGAGTAAAAAGAGAGGGGCAGTGCACGCCTATGTAAATATTAATTTATTTGGGTTACCAATCGTGTCCAAACGCTTGGTGAATTATACACAAATTGACCCTGTCGTTTGCCGAGATATATTTATTCGTGAGGCTTTAGTGAATGGCCAGACCGTATTAAATTACGCTTTTTTACGCAAAAATCAGAAATTAATTGAAGAGGTAGAGACTTTAGAGCATAAATCTCGGCGCCGTGACTTGTTGATTGATGAGGATGATTTATGTGATTTCTATAACGAGAAATTACCAACTGATGTTTGCAATGACGCACAGTTTAAAAAATGGTGGCAAGTTGCGACCAAAAAAACACCAGATTTGCTCGACTTCTCCATTCAAGTGTTGCTTAAAAAAGACGCTTCAGGGATCAATAAGATCGATTTTCCTGATGAATGGAAACAAGGAAATCTGCGACTACCACTAACGTACATTTTTGAGCCGAATGCGCACAATGATGGGGTTAATCTTGAAGTTCCTTTGCCTATTCTTAACCAACTCAGTGACGTCGGTTTTGATTGGTTGGTGCCAGGTTTTCAACATGAGTTGATTGTATCGCTTATTCGTTCGTTACCGAAAAAATTGAGACGAAATTTTGTTCCCGCTCCTGACTTTGCGAATGCTTGTTTATCTGAAATACAACCGCTAGATAAAAATGGTTCTTTTCAAAGTATTAGACATGCGGTTGCAACAAAGTTGCATAGAATAGCAGGCGTGCCAATAACGGCAGAGGATTTTGCCGATGCGCAGCTCCCCAATCATCTGCAGTTCAATTTTGTGGTTGTAGATCACAAAGGGGTCCTATTGAGTCAAGGAAAGAGCTTGACGCACGTTCAAGACATATTGAGAGGTAAGGTCAAAGAAACCTTGGAATCGGTTGCTACTCCTGAACTTGAACGCCAAAACATAGAGACTTGGGACTTTGAAAGTCTCCCCAATGCATTTGAGCAAAAACATGCTGGTTTCCAAATTAAAGCCTATCCAGCCTTAGTTAAAAAATCCAGTAAAGTAGATATTGTGCTCTTTGATAACCAACGCGAAGCTGAAAATTCGCATCGACTAGGTGTGTATCAGTTAATTAAGAATACGGTCCCTTCACCACTAAAATACTTACAGCAAAAATTACCAAATAAAGCAAAACTCAGTTTATATTTTAACTCCTTTGGACAAATCAATATTTTAATTGATGATATTATTTTGGCATCAATTGACTACCTAGTGAGAGAGTTTGAGAAAGGAAGGGGACAACAAATAAGAGACAAAACTGACTTTGAAAAAGTGTGCGAAATTGTACGCGAGAATATTAATGATTTGGCTCTGCAAATAGCGAAAAAAATTGAAAAAGGACTAACGGTTGCACACGGAATTCAAAAACAGTGTAAAGGCAATATTCCGCTCCATAAATTAACTAATATTGGCGCTATAAAAAGTCAGCTCAACTTACTGGTATATAAAGGATTTGTGTATGATTTTGGGTACGCGAAACTGGACGATTGGAATCGATATGTGCTCGCACTGATTCAACGATTTGATAAATTAAAAATAGATACAAATCGCGATAGACTCAATCAATTAGATGTAGACAAAGCAGTAGCTAAATATGAAGAAGTGATTGCTAAGCTGCAAAAAAGTGGGGTTGATACCACGCCAATAGACGAAGTGAAATGGATGATTGAAGAATTTAAAGTTTCCTTATTTGCACAACAGCTTGGTACCAACATGCCAATATCGTTAAAGCGCATCAATAATCGTTTGAGTGAATATTAGTCTATTTGTTGACATATTATCTCCAGCACAATATAAATATAACTATGGTTGCTAAAGTTATAAAATCCGGAGAAAACAATGCTAGGCTATGATGACAAGCGTAATTTTTATAGAATGATGGTCAATTCGCCATGCGAACTCGCATTGTTAGGCGACCCCGCACAACGAACAATTCAAGCGGTTTGCAAGGATATAAGTGCGACTGGGATGTCACTTGAAATAGACCAGCCAACAATGGAGATTGGTACATTACTTGATGTATCTATTGAGTCAAGCAGCGATCAAATTCCATCACTTATAGCAAAAGCTAAAGTTATACGTTGTGCGTCTGAAACTGAAAGTAGTTGCCTGCTGGGCGTACAAATTAGTGAAATGAAATAATCCGCGTTAAACGCGCATACTGCTTTACGCGAATGCTTGCTTACTGCACTATTGCGAAGTCAGCAGCTATTGGCGCAACAACTACGCCGTGTTTATGTCGAAAACAGCGAGGCATTTGCTCCCTTACTGTCATGTAAGCTAAACTTTGCAGACCAATCCTTTTAGATAATATCCTTCCGGAAAATTGCCACTAACAGGGTGGTCTTCGCTTTGAGCTAGTCTTTGCACGAAGAACACATCACGCTGAGCATCTAATGCTGCATCAGCAACGATTTTCTGGAACAAGTCTTGCGGCATTAAGCCAGAACAACTAAATGTTAATAAAGTACCGTTTTCATTCAGCAGTGATAACGCCAGTCGGTTTATGTCTTTATAACCGCGAGATGCCTTACTGAGATTGTGTTTGCTACTAACAAACTTGGGCGGGTCGAGAACGATAACGTCAAACTTTGTTCCAGCTTCTTTATATTCTCTAAGAAGCTCAAATACATCACGTTTTAAATGCGTTACTTTACTTTCATCTAAGCCGTTAATTGAGACATTTTTGGCGCTGAGGGTTAGTGCTGATTCAGACGCGTCAACGTTAATAATTTGAGTTGCGCCAGCCGCTAGAGCGTATAAACCGAATGTACCGGTGAAACTGAAACAGTTAAGCACAGTTTTGCCTTCACTATATGAGGCCGCGATGCGTCTATTTTCTCGCTGGTCTAAATAGAAACCGGTCTTATGTCCGTTAATCAAATCGACACAAATTTTAATGCCGTTTTCTTCAATGATAACTGAATCAGGAAGTTCACCATGCAGTGTCTGCACTACCGGTATTAATCCTTCCTTTTTACGAACATCAACATCGCTTCTTTCATGCACGATAGCATCTGGAAACAACTGCAATATTGCCCACAGAATTTTACTTCGATGTTTTTCAGCGCCGGTACTGAGCAACTGAACAACAACAACGTTAACATAAACATCAATCGTAATACCTGGCAAACCATCTGCCTCAGCCGCTATAAGACGAAATGCGTTGGTGTTGTGCTTCTTTAAAATCTCTTGTTTTCTAGCCAATGCTTGTTCAATTTTTCGCTTAAAAAATGCATTATCAATAACTTCTGATTTTGTAAAAGACCATACCCTTGCACGAATTTGTGATTCAGGGGAATATGCAGCTTTCGCCAGCCAGGTACCATCGTTTGCTAAAATATCAACGGTATCGCCGGAGCGAATGACACCTTCTGTTTTCTCTATTGCGCCTTCGAAAATCCATGGGTGGCGACGCAACATTGACTTTTCACGTTCTACTTTTAATGTAATGGATGTCATTCGATACCTTTTTCATATTCGTGATCGGTCACTAAATCTGATGACGAAGCGGCTTCCCGAGCCAAATCATCAACTTCTTCGTTTTCAGGTTGACCAGAATGCGCTTTGACCCAATGCCAATTCACTTCATGTTTATTTACCGCGTCGTCAAGCTGTTGCCATAAATCGGCGTTTTTGACTGCTTTTCTATCTTTTGTTCGCCACCCATTTTTCTTCCAATTATGGATCCACTGACTAATGCCATTCTTTACATACTGACTATCGGTGTACAAATCGATAGTACAGGTTTCTGTCAAACTATTGAATGCAGCTATCGGAGCAAGTAACTCCATTCTATTATTGGTTGTTAGCTTAAATCCTTTAGATAATCTTTTTTTATGTTCCTGAAATATCAATAAAGCGCCGTAACCTCCGGGCCCAGGATTGCCCAAACAGGATCCATCGGTGTAAATGGTAAGTTTTTTCATTTTTATACAGAATTCTGATTGTCCGGTGTAAGTGTGGCGAAGTATACTAGTCAACATGATAATTAAAAGGAGTTTTGTATGCGCCAAATAGTTTTAGATACAGAAACCACAGGTATCAATCCCAAAGAGGGTCATCGAATCATTGAGATTGGGTGTGTTGAAATGGTAAATCGAAAACTGACTGGAAATACATACCATGTCTATATCAATCCGCATCGCGACATTGAAGAAGAAGCGATAGCTGTGCATGGTATTACGAATGAATTTTTAAAAGATAAACCGGCATTTAAACACATTGCTCAGGAATTCATCGATTTTATTAAGGGTGCCGAATTAGTCATTCATAATGCGCCATTCGATATTGGTTTTATGGATAATGAGTTTGCGCTGAATAATAGTTCTATCAAGAACACTAGCGAAATTTGTACTGTATTAGATACCTTGGCATTAGCTAGAGGAATGCGGCCAGGTCAAAAAAACAACTTGAACGCTCTATGCAAAGTTTATGGTGTGGATAACACGCATCGCACTTATCATGGGGCTCTGTTGGATTCCGAAATCCTCGCAGAAGTATATTTATGGATGACGGGTGGCCAAACGGCAATGAGCTGGGCGCACGAGTCAGAAGGGTCTGACCCTAAGAATAAAAATGCACCAAGAGCAGTTAATTTAGAAGGTGTCTTAAAGGTTGTCAAGGCTTCAGCCGATGAACTAAGTAATCACGAGGCATACTTAGACAAAATTGAAAAACAATCTCAAGAAGTGGTCTGGCGCAGCCAGCCAATACAATAGTATTTTCTATCACGACGTTCACGCGATCTTACTGATTGCGTTTTTGTGTCTGTTTGTATCCGAAACTAATGCACAAGAAAATAGACTCCCTGACCGTGATCTCTTATTACAAAGCCCCGCGAAAGAAAAGCCCACACCTGGAAGGGATAATCCTGCGATAGTTGCGATTGGGACTGATTTTCAAAATAGCGTACTTTTATTAAATAATCGGTTCAGAGTCGACAGCGACGTAGATGAAGTTACGATGGTGTTCTTCAGAGAGCGCGGGTCAGCTCCTATTGTTCTGGTGCGTCCTGACGGTTCTAAGTTATTTATAGAGAATGACGAACAAGATACCACTGTACGTTGGTACGAGACTGAAACGTACGACATGATTATGATAAAGAAACCGATGCCGGGTCCATGGCAAGCGGTTGGCCAAGTGCTTGCAGGCAGCAAAGTGATGGTCATCGCTGATATTGTATTAGAAGCCGAGCCTATACCTCGTAATATCTACTCAGGTGAAATTATAAAGCAAACGGCAGTGCTCAAAAATAATGGCAAACAAGTCGACTTTTCTCCATTTAGGGATGTTGTCAGTTTAACTATCGATTTTGTCAGTAATAATAATCCAAATTATGAAAACTTTGGATTGGGCTCACGAACTATTGCTCGCTTCCAAGATAACGGTGAAGGCCTTGATGAAGTTGCTGGCGACGGTGTTTTTACCGGTCAGTTCAACCTCAGTATCCCGAGTGGCGAGTGGCGTCCTACTTTTGGCATAAAAACACCAATGTATAATCGAGAGCAAATTAATGAAACGGTTATATTACATCCAAATCCTATTATTATTAATGTAGAAGTGGACGAAACAAATGAAGCTGAACACATTATTAGAGTCGACACTGACAGCAGCCATATAAAACTTGATTCATTATTACTGGATGGCAACGCGACACATCCAAATGGTGCAACTGATAAGATAACCATGACCGAGACTAATAATTTAGTAAAACTGATTAAG
Source organism: Glaciecola sp. (assembly GCA_047637355.1). Taxonomy (GTDB): domain Bacteria; phylum Pseudomonadota; class Gammaproteobacteria; order Enterobacterales; family Alteromonadaceae; genus Glaciecola. Next base: position 6,813 of record JBLIKA010000122.1, read on the forward strand.
GTAAAAAACAACGGTTTCGGGATTTATCGCATCAAGCTTACCGCTTTTGCGACAACAATCGATGGTAGGGAAGTGATTATTAATGTGCCAGAGCATACGTTTGTAACTAGAGCGCCACCTGAGCCTCCGCCAGAGAGTGAAGTTAGTCAAAACCAAACTGTTATCCCTTTTACTCCGACGGTCATAATGACGGTGCCTAACGATTCATTGACCTCTACTGACACGGTTAGTTATATTATTGCGATAAATTTATTTATGTTCGTATTTGGTGGTATTGGCATATTCTTAGTGTTGAATAAGCGAAAGTATCCTAATGACCACATTGTGTTGAGATGCAAACAAGTTTTAACTGAGTTATTCGATAAACTCAAAATATTTACAAAAGCAAAGCTAAAGTCCAAAGCGGGTTAATGTTTTAGTCGTTATAAGCCTTTAAAATGGTAATTTGCTTGTTTTTTCGTCATGCAAACAATCATTTTAAAAAAGCAGTTGACTACCTCCTGTTGAAACCGTATTATCTGCGCCGCAATGTAGGGACGGGCTGAGGTCTATTTCCGTAACTCATTGTTTTAGCTTGTAAAAGCGGAGTGGTAGTTCAGTTGGTTAGAATACCGGCCTGTCACGCCGGGGGTCGCGGGTTCGAGTCCCGTCCACTCCGCCAATTACAAGTTTTATGACGCATTTTGTGGAGTGGTAGTTCAGTTGGTTAGAATACCGGCCTGTCACGCCGGGGGTCGCGGGTTCGAGTCCCGTCCACTCCGCCATTCGTCATAAAGCAAAGCTAAATACATATCACTGCGGAGTGGTAGTTCAGTTGGTTAGAATACCGGCCTGTCACGCCGGGGGTCGCGGGTTCGAGTCCCGTCCACTCCGCCATTAGTGTTGAATTCCTAATGAAAAATCCCTGCAAAAAGTCTACTGTAACTTGTAGCCTCTCCAGAAGTATGTAAACTAATAACACGTAACTATAATCTAATTTTAATTGATGCCTTCTCCTCTATTTAAGTGCGAAAACATTTGTAAGCAATATTCAGATGCTAGCAATACGCTACAGATACTCAACAACGTCAATTTTTCGATTGCGGCGGGCGAAAAGGTAGCTATTTTGGGGGCTTCAGGTTCTGGTAAGAGCACACTGCTTCATATACTAGGAACTCTAGATAGCCCCGATTCTGGTGATGTTTTTTATAATAATCAAAGTCTTTTTAAGAAAACAAAAAAGCAGCAGGCAATGTTTCGCAATGCTGAACTGGGTTTCGTCTATCAGTTTCACCATTTGTTGCCAGAGTTTAGTGCGGCAGAGAATGTTGCGATGCCGCTATTTATTAAAGGCGATAATCATCAGAAGGCATTAAATAAGGCGACAGATTTACTCGCAAGGGTAGGGCTGCAGGATAGAGAAAAGCATCGTCCTCATCAATTATCCGGAGGTGAAAGGCAACGAGTAGCTATAGCTAGGGCGCTAATTAATAACCCCGCTATGATCTTTGCTGATGAACCTACGGGTAATTTAGATGATAAAAATACCGCTTCTATTTATGAATTAGTCAGCGACATCAACAAAGAATTCAAAACCTCATTTTTACTAGTGACACATGATGTGCAGTTAGCAAATAAAATGGACCGAATTATGTACCTTGAAAATGGTCAATTACGGATGTTGGAAAAGGACTAATATGAGCTTGTCATTAGCATGGACATTTGCCAATAAGTTTAGGCAAAGTAAGCAACAAAGCGGCTTTATTTCTTTCGTTTCTGCATCGTCAACTGCTGGTATTGGTTTGGGCTGCTTCGTTTTAATATTATTGCTCTCGGTTATGAATGGCTTCGAAAAGGAGTTGCGTAATACACTGTTGTCTTATATTCCACATGCTGAATTTATAGCGGCTAGCCCTGATGGTGTTTATTTGGATGATGATACAAGAGCAAAAGCTGCCGCTGATCCGCGTGTAGTCAATTTATATGCCTATACCAAGGCTTCAGGTCTGCTGCAAAATGGAACCAAAATGAAGTCTGTAGAACTGCAGGGCATCGACGATAGTTACCTGCAAAGCAAGCCAGCGATTAAAGTGCCTATCGGCGCATTTATTGAAAACGAGAATGGGGTATTTCTCGGGAAGGGAGTGGTTAAAAAGCTTGGCTTAAAACTAGGCGACAAAGTCCAATTGCTGCTTCCTTCTGCAACTCAAGACTTATCATTTGCGGCCCCGAAAGTAGTTTGGTTAACGCTATTAGGTGAAATATCATTAGGCGGAGAAGCAGACGATTTCATTGGCATTATGAAAAGGCAAACACTTTCGATTGCTTTAGGTGTAACGCTTGGTGCAACCCATATCGAGTTTCAATTAGCAGACCCATTTGCGGGTCGACAGTTGATAAGAGAATACGGTGATGTATTTAATCAAGCCGTCTATATGTCAGACTGGACAAGGACTAATGGCCATTTATATCAGGATATACAGTTAGTCAGAACAGTGGTTTATATTACGCTGACTTTGGTTATCTGTGTTGCTTGTTTCAACATTGTTTCTTCATTAGTGATGTCGGTAAAAGAGAAGACAGGCGAAATTGCCATGTTGAAAACAATGGGGGCCCAGGATAGTTTTATACGTTCAATTTTTGTAATCAAAGGAATGATAAACGGAATATATGGGGCGACTATTGGCACAGTTTTAGGGGTTGCAACGGCACTGTACCTAAATCAAGTCACGGATACTATTGAAGCACTATTTGGTTTTACATTGTTAGCAGATGGTATTTATTTTATTAATTACTTACCTTCTGATTTGCGGGCTATCGACGTTATTACCACCTATTTTGTGGCCGTTGCTCTCTGTATTATTGCCACCATTTATCCCGCATCAAAAGCTGCAAATATACAACCTGCTAGTGCATTGCAATAAACGAATACATTGACTAATATTAAGCTAGTAAAGTTAGTCAACGCACCTGCTTGTGTGTTACTCAATGACTCAATTATTGTTATTAATTTATTCTCATGGTCTGATCACTAACGTTAATAGAATCTTTTAGAAGGATGTTCTGCGAACTGAAATTGAAGTCAAAAGATAGTGAAATAGGAAGAAAGTGTAATGCGAAGATACCATTATGTTTTTACC
>JBLIKA010000123.1:0-9571 GCA_047637355.1 Glaciecola sp.
ATTAAAAAAGTTTTGAATATAGCCGCGCATAAAATCTGGCCGAACCAATGCGAATGCCTGCATAATAGACACTTCATTTTGCCAATCTTGAATGTTGCTACTGTTAGCCCATCGTTGCAGTTGAGCCGGCATCTCAGACTCAATAATCGCGGCTTGTGTTGCGATATGTTGATAAACATGATCCGCTTCAAATCGGCTATTTAGTTCGTCCGCAAATTGGTTAATGAAATTAGTTTTAAATCCATCATTTAACAATAAAGAACGCAATAACAATGTTGACCAAGGAGGATTTGGCCAATCTTCACTATACTCTGTGGTGGCGAAAGTTAAGGAGTCAAACGAGTTTTCTTCGTGCCAATCGGGGAAATTATTGAATGAAAAATCAGTATCATAAAGTATCCAGCGCCATTTGCCATTGGTTGGGCGCCACATTTTGATATTATTACCTGGCCAGTCGTGATTATCGAAATAAATTTGAGCGACCTGATAACGAATAAAATTGTCAATGTCGATGTTATCTGCCACATAGCCGTAATTGTCATCCACTGACAGGTCACTTAATTCAACAAAGCTCATTAAATTTTGAAAACCACGATTATCACCGTGCACGAGTTCACCATTGTTTTGTACAATATCAACAAGGTCGACATCATGTTTACTGGCTAGAAAATGTTCGTTAACTTTTTCACGTAAATTATACAGCCCCCAGTATTCACCGTTAATATAAACAACACTGGGTTGTGCGGCTTGATAATCAATACCAGAGCCAATCATTAATCGAGAATTTGAAACGTTTTTGAACATGGTTTTAAGCCAATCTTGACCAGAGTTTCTCAATACTAATACTTGAAATTTCTTATATTCTACATCGTCAAACAATTCGCCTTTGATAGAACTTTTACCGTATCGACCGCGAGCAAATAGTGAAAATGAACGTTGTTCATTCCCTCGGCTCCAACCACCAAAAATTTTTGCACCTAAGTCCATCTCTAACAATAATGACTGGTCTTTTTTATAGATAGAAAGATGCATAGGCTTTTCCCAATCTTGCCAAAAGTTGGCATTAAAAAATGGAAAGTCTGAACTGGCATTTGGACCAGAAACATACATACCGCTGTTGTGGTCCCACAAGTTTGTATCTTCTGTGATTAAGGATATTACCGGTAAATCGTGCCTTTGACCGATTAAATAAACACGGCTTTGGGTTATTGATGGAACAAAGTTTTGTTCAAAAATGGCAGCGCGAATAACAGTATTTGAGCCAATAGATATTGGACTATTATATAAATTTAACAATTTAGTAGGCCGACTGTTGTCAATTGTATATCTTATTTGTTGCGTTTGTTGGGCGCCAGTAAGTGTTAGGCTTAATGCGTCAGTAAGACCCCCTTCATGTGAAAATTCGATTTCGTCGATTACTACACCACTAAAAAATTCGTCTGCGTTTTTCAGATACGGCGTGGCAGATATAAATTGCACTACATTACCCGCTTCGCTTAACCCTACAGAACCATTTAATAAATGGGTGCTGACGGTCAATGAATCTATTAGGTCACCATTAGAATCAGATAAATATAGAGTCTCGGGCGTTCCACTTGATAATTTAAAGCTAGTATGCAACTCATCATCAGATAAGTTAAGGATCTCAGGCGGCGTTTGCCCTGCGGTAAATACAGCGTTGTTTTGCGTTATGTGCCCTGTTAAATAGGGAATAAGAGACATGTCACTGGAGGCTTCACCGTGATTATGTACTTGTATTGCTAATATGTTTTCGCCTTCATTTAAAATATCAATAAAAGCGCTCACATCAAATCGTTCAGGTATGCCACCAGAATAAATTAACGCCTCATGGGATGCATTTGCATGAGTATCATACGTTGGCTTTAAGCCACCTATATTATTTCTGGCAATTTCTTTGCCATTTAAATAAGCAAAAAACGAATCGTCGTAGTCAATGTCTAATAAAAGTTGATTAAGGGCGGTGATGTTTTCCAGATTAAAGGTAAATCGAGTAAATACAGATCTTATACCAGTAGTAACAATAGTGTTGTCATCACCGTCGCCATAACCGATCCCCGATGTCCCGTTTAACCATGTATTATCGTCAAAATCAGAGTCCATCCAGCCTGATGACGTTGTATCGTTTGGCAGTAAATACTTCACGGCATTATTAGTGGTTACAAAAGAGCGATATTGTCCTGAAAACTGACGGTTTTTATCCGATGCCCAAATTAATAAATACCCCTTTGGCGCAATTGAAATATCAGGGAATACCCATTTTAAAGGATCATCTGCATTATCAGTTAAAGACCAATTAGCCAATGATACTGTATTGCTTGTGCCGTTGTAGAGTTCTATCCAGTCCGGTGAGTCGCCATCGATATCCTCTAAAATTGAGTTTTGCGAAGCCGCTTCGTTGATCACAATATGTTTGATGTCATCATCTACAATAACGGGTGGGGCGACATTCACAGGCATAACCATAACATCGACATTGTCGGTAACTGTTGCGCCGCCATTATCAGTGACAGTTAATTGGAAGGTCAATGTCAATTTTTCAGTCGAGGTTGGGGAGTTAAAGCTTGTCAATGCACTGTCAGTAGTTGTTAATGTTACGGACTGTCCTCCTGTTTGAGCCCAACTGTAACTTGTTACACTACCATCACCATCTGTACCACTGCCTGATAAAGTAACAGCAGTTTGTTCATCAACAGATTGGTCTGCACCGGCATCTCTCCCCATATCAGGGTGAAAAACTTTTCAAAAAACTTGACCGAGCTACTCCCTCCAAGAGCGCTCTGGATAGACTTTCCCGTCAAATCGGACATCAGTGGGAAGCCAATCATGATGGCTTTTTCAGTGAATTAAGTGAACAAATCACGGTCCCAAGCGGAGCCGTCAGCATGAGCGCTTCATTCGATGGGATTATGTTGCCTATGAAAACCAAGCCTCAAAAAGCCAAGGACGAAAAGAAAACGTATTACAAAGAAGCGGCCTGCGCCGCTGTTTGTTTTTATGATCAAACAGGCCAAAGGCTCAGTACTTTGCGTTTTGGCAGGATGCCCGAAGCAAAGAAAGCGACTTTAAAAAATGAATTATCTCAAACGGTTGAAAATGTTGTTGACAAGGGGGAGTCCACATAAGCCAGCTATTGCTCAATCAAGCGCCTTGTTGTTGAAAATTTATCCTCATTGATATTTGATCACTAACTTATTGCCATTGATACAACTTAAATTACCGTGAGGTTAATGTTAACCCATGTTGTATTTTTGTGGGCTTGTATAGACCATTGCAACGGGCATTATTTTTTTTGTTGTTTTATCGCATCGGTGAATTTTTGCTGAAGTTGTTGTGCACCACTTAACATAAACCCATGATCAGAGCCAAGCAAGAATAAGCTAACACCTAACGAAATCCAGCGCGGAAGCTCACTTAAATCGCCAACAAACATACCGCAATTTTTACCGTGTTTGTTAGCTACATTTACTACTTTCTCTACTGCAGCTAATACCTCAGGGTGACTGGCATCAGTTTGCTCTAACGCAATGGTAAGATCCATTCTACCAATAAAAATACAATCTATCCCTTCAACTTGGCATATCGCATCGATATCATTGACCGCTTCTAAGTCTTCAATTTGCGCGATAACACAGGTTTGATTTTTGTTATTTGCTAAATTTTCAGGGATTTTTTTAGTGGTATAGCCAGCAAAGCGAGTAGAGCCAGCATACCCTCTCCCTTCGGGGCCGTAGAAACATTTTTTAACAACGCTGCGTGCATGTTCAGCATTTAAAATATGGGGTAATACAATACCATCTGCACCCAAATCCAGTGCATTTAAAATAGTCGCATTCTGTGTATCGGGTATGCGTATCACCACGGGCATCTGTTGAGATTTTGCCGCTAATACGCAGGTGTCAAGATCCGAGCGATCAAATGGCGCATGTTCTGCATCTAGGCATAAAACATCAAGACTCGTATGAGCAAGTACCTCAGTATTGTGAAAATGTGGTGTTTTAATAAAAGTACCAATTAAGGGCTTCTTTTGTGCTAAAGACTGTTTTAAAGAAAGTTTTAAAGACATAACAATAAACCTGTTAGTAATGTGAGGGTATTCATCAATGAGTATTTGATAAATACCAATGTGTTAATAAGTTTGATACCTTGTCTGCCTGCTCTAATGGCGAAAAATGGGCGCATTGATCAAGTAGTTGTAACTGACTTTTGGGTAAATTTTTGTGCATCATTTTTTGATGTTCAACAGGGCATATTTTATCTTGCTTACCGCCAATAATCAGTATGTCACTTTTTAGCTGCTGTAATACTGATAGCGAGTCGGGCCGATCTTCAATAGCCATTACTTGGGCAACAAAGCAATCAGCACCTAGAGATTTTGCCATGTCAATTATCAATTTCTCGTGAGCGCTATCTGCTTTAAATAAATAGTTAGGTAAAAATGTTGTCGATATCAATTCTATTAATTGCCCTGACTCTGCTTGGGTTATTTGTACTTTTCTGGCGCTTTTTCGCTCAGCAAGATCTGCATGACAATTACTGTTCACTAAAGCGAGTTTTGCAATAAGTTGTGGGTGTGTTCTTGCTATTTCTGCGGCAACTATACCGCCCATAGAAAAACCTATTAGTGCACAAGGTTTATTTTTAGTCGCTTTAATGACGTTGTTGGCCATTTCGGTAAGTGATTTTTCAGTGGTAAATTGCACCACCGTAATCTCTTGGCAATATTGCTGTAGTTGGTTTATCTGCTGGCTAAACATTGTACCCGTACACAAGGTGCCAGGCAGAATTAAAATGGGTAATTGAGTCATCGTTCATCGCTTTGTTTGTATTGCTTAGCTAACGTTAGATCACTCAATTTTATTGGGTTACTAGCGCTAGCTAAGGGCGCTTAACTGAATTGCCTTTAATTAAAGCACCGGTTAATACACGGGCTTCAGGGGGCGAATCAGGGTTTTCTATGCGCTCTAATAACATTCCTACAGCCGCTTTTACTAATTGTTCCACCGGCTGTTTAATGGTGGTAATTTGATAACTTTGCCAGGCGGATGAGGTAATACCATCGAAGCCAACAACAGAGATGTCATTAGGAATATGTAGCCCATGATTCTCGCGGGCTTCATCAATAACACCGATTGCCATGGTGTCATTACTACAAATAATCGCATCGGGTGCTGGATTCTTTTGCAGCCATTCTGCTAGACAGTCACGACCCGATTGATAAGAATAATCACCATAAAGTATAGAAACGTCTTCAATAGCAAACTGCTTTAATAATTTAATCGCAATTTCTCGACGCTCATTGGCAACATCAGAGTCTTTAGGGCCTGATAACACCAAATATTTTTTAGGATTATTTTTTTCTAATTCGGTAATGAGTTGTTTAATACCTAGCTCATGGTTACAACAAACAGTATTGGCCATTGCATCTGGCACATTTCGGTTATACAGCACAACAGGAATATCATGCTGCTCAAATTGGGCCAATCGGTCGCTTTCAAAATGCGCCGCTAATGCAATAACACCGTCTACTTGGAAGGTCCAGATTTGTTCAAATAACTCATCTAATCCATCAACGTCATCTAAGGTAAACAATAAAACGCGCTTATTGCGCGCCGCAAGTTGTTTGCTCACTTGCGAAAGAACTTCTGGATAATTAACGTTTGCGCGCGAGGAAACAATAACCGCTACCATGCCAGATTGCTTAGTAATCAGCATTCTGGCGATAGCGTTAGGTCGGTAGCCCATCCTATTGGCGGTCTCCGTTACTTTATCTCGCGTTTTTTTCGAGACACTAAGTCCGGGTCGAAAAACGCGTGACACCGCTGATTGAGACACACCTGCTTCACGTGCTACGTCGTAAGAAGTTACATTTTTAGTTTTAGCCAATTTCTACCCTTTATATCTTCTCAAACGGATATCGGCTTGCTCCTTATGACCGGCAAAGCCTTCAACAGCACAAAGCCTTGAACAGTATTCGCCAACGAGAACAGATGCTTCTTCCGTTGCACTTTGGAAAGTGCATGTTTTAATAAATTTACCTACCCATAGGCCGCCAGTATAACGTGCTGCTTTGCGAGTTGGAAGCGTATGGTTGGTACCAATACACTTATCACCATAAGATACGTTAGTTTCTGGCCCTAGGAATAACGCACCAAAATTACGCATGTTATCTTTAAAATATGGCACATTCTTTGTCATTATTTGCACGTGTTCGAATGCTAGGTCGTTTGCCACTTCAATCATTTCTTCATAAGTATCACAAACAATAACTTCGCCATAGACACGCCATGCTTCACCAGCGACTTCTGCTGTTGGTAAAATGGTTAGCTGACGTTCAACCTCTTTAATTGTATCGTGTGCTAATTTTTCACTATTTGTCAGTAATATAGCTGGAGATGTTGGACCATGCTCTGCTTGACCTAATAAATCGGCAGCACATAATTCGCCATCAACACTTTCATCAGCAATAACCAGCGTTTCTGTTGGTCCGGCAAATAAATCGATACCAACGCGGCCAAATAACTGGCGTTTAGCTTCAGCAACAAAGGCGTTACCTGGGCCAACAATCATATCAACTGGTGCGATAGTTTCTGTGCCAATGGCCATTGCAGCGATTGCTTGAACGCCGCCAAAACAGTAGATTTCATCTGCGCCAGCTAAGTCCATTGCAACCACAATGGCAGGAGAGGGTGTACCATTAAATGGTGGTGCTGCAGCAATAACACGTTTAACACCGGCAACTTTAGCGGTAACTACACTCATATGAGCGGAGGCAACTAAAGGATATTTTCCTCCGGGGACGTAACAACCAACACTTTCCATAGGAATATGTTTGTGACCTAAAATAACACCGGGAAGGGTTTCTACTTCAACATCTTTCATTGAGTCACGTTGAATTTGTGCAAAGTTTCTTACTTGCGCTTGTGCCCATTTAATATCTTCAATAACACTGTCTTCAACTTCCTCATAACATTTGGCAATGTCATCGGCACTTAATCTGAATGACTTCGGATTCCATTTATCAAACTTTTCAGAATATTGAGCTACCGCTTTATCACCATTAGCTTCAATATCCTCAATGATATTCTCTACAGTAGTTTTAACTTGCTGTAAAAATTCTTTTTTATCGCCTTCTTGTTTACCTTTTTTAATGTAATTTATCATATTATAATCTCCGGTTTGTTTGTTTTGAATCAAGTTTTATTTTGATTATTTACTTGAATATGAATAAATCTTACGTAATAATGACTTCGAATGCAATAATTAAATTAGAGATATTTTATGAAAGGTTTTAATAACGAATTGTTTATTAATAGAACAATACTTGTGGCAGGTGCAGGTAAAGGAATTGGCTTAGCCTGTGCGCAAATGGCTGCTGCCCACGGTGCAAATGTTATTGCTGTGGCGAGAACACAGGCCGATCTTGATGAACTAGCAGCGCAATATCCTGACAATATTACTAGCTGGGCAATGGATGTAACCAGTGAAGCGTTTTTTGAAAAAGTTAAGTCTCTACCTGTTTTACATGGTTTAGTGAATAACGCAGGTATTAACCGCGTAGGCCCTATGGAAGAACAACCTAACGAAAATATAGATGCGGTTATCGATTTAAATATTCGTACCTTGTATAAAATATCTCAAGCCGCAATAGCCCCAATGAAGCGAGCAGACAGTGCCTCAATCGTTAATATGTCTTCGCAAATGGGCTTTGTTGGTTCACCTAACCGCACGTTGTATTGCATGAGCAAACATGCGGTTGAAGGCGTAACAAAAGCGATGGCCGTTGAATTAGCGGAGCATAATATTCGTGTCAATACGGTTGCACCGACCTTTGTCCTAACGCCGATGACCAAACCAATGTTTGATGATGAATCGTTTAAGAAATTTGTCTACGAGATGATCCCTCTTGGCCGTTTAGGGAAAGTAGAAGATGTGGCGAACAGCTGTACCTTCTTGCTAAGCGACTTAGCCTCGATGATTACTGGCACAAGTATTAAAGTTGATGGTGGATGGACTGCCCGTTAGTCATGTTAAGGGACAAACATCTTTTAAATACTATACCTTGTAAAGAACAGGAAAAATAAAATGACACTTGAAAAAAGATTAATTAGATATGCAGACTTGAAGCCTTGTACCAACGCATTTATTGATACTAGAAGTCCGGGAAGTGATAAAAAAGAGAATTTTACCTTAATTGGGCCTGGCGTTGCTGAAAACCCAGATCAGCATATTCACATTTCAATTCCCCATGGCTTTAATATCGGCGGAGCTAGACAGCCGGCAGGGTGTTTAAATTCTAAACATAGTCATCTAACTGAAGAATTTTTTGTCGTTCACCAAGGTACATGGGCATTCACTAGCGGTGTTGATAGTGACGATGGTAGGGTCATACTAAACGAAGGGGATATTATTTCGATACCTATGGATATTTTTCGCGGCTTTGAAAATGTGGGGGAAGATATTGGGTACTTGTATGCCGTTCTTGGTAGTGACGATCCGGGCCGAGTATTATGGGCGCCAGCGGTTTTTGATCTTGCAAAAGAGCATGGATTAGTTCTATTAGAAGATGGCAGCTTGGTGGATACAACATTAGGTGAAAAAATCCCCGAAGGTAAAAATCCAATGTCAGTAACTTCTGCTAAACAAATAGCTGAGCATCGCATAGTAAATAGTGAAGCGATGGAAAATATAGTGCAACGAACAGAAACGTTCGATTGGGCAAAAAATGAATGTCTAGCACAATTTGACGGCGTCAAAGAAGCTGCTTTAGTAGGGCCAGAAAGCTCAGCGGAAGATTTACCTGCGAGTAAATTTAATTGGTCTCATAACTTTGTTATACGTGGATTAAAACTAGCACAGGGAGCAAAAGTGAATAATCATATCCGCTATGAAGAAGAAGTTATTTTTGTTCATCAAGGAGAAGTAAATATTACAGTTGATGGTGAAACTTTGTCACTTGGTAAAGGAGACACTTTTACTACACCGATTAATGTAATACGCAGTTTTACACAGCAAGGTAAGGGTGATTGCATTCTTTATATTACTCGTAGAAATGATCAGCCACAGGCTCCAACATTTCTTTAAAGGCCAGTATTTAAAGGCCAGAATTGATTCCACTGATCCTATTGGGAGCAACACACCGCTAACAAGTGAGCTGTTGCTTCACATTGTCCTTCGCCAGATAATTTATCGCATCAAGTAAATCTTAAATGATCTCGATGCATGAAAATAGGCTATACAGTTATACCAATGGCAATAAGTTAGTGATCAAATATCAATGAGGATGAATTTTCAAGGACAAGGCGCTTGATGGCAGGGCAATCGCATTAAAAAAGCTTGACATAGATCCCCTAATTTGATCAATTACTTCGCTTTAAGCGACGTAAAATGACCAAGAAGAAGCCAACACTTATCGAACATTTCAAAGATATTACAGATCCACGCCTTCAAAGGAAGCAATTACATAAATTTGATGACATGTTTTTTATCACGCTATGCGCAGTTATTTGTGGTTGTGATGGTTGGGTTGCTATTGAAAAATTCGCGAACATGA
>JBLIKA010000124.1:0-9450 GCA_047637355.1 Glaciecola sp.
CCACTAAAGTACCGTCGCGATCAATGAAAAGAATAGGTTGTTGACTCATATTATTGATTTCCGTCGGCAAAAAATGCCTTTATTAATGCTAATAATGTGTTGTTTTGTTCTGGGGTGCCGATACTAATGCGCAGGCAATTATTTAAGTTTATCTGTTTTGATTGATCGCGAATTAACATCTTGTTTTCTACGAGGAACGCCATAAGTTCAGTTTTGCTTTGTGTTCTAAAAAGCACAAAGTTGGCGTTAATATCACCTACAATTTGTATGTCACCAATGCTAGTTAAGGCTTCGCGCAATGCAATTAGTTCAGCTTTTAATAAATCAACGTCGCTGTGCATTTTACTTAGCCCAGCACTTTCTAGCGCCTTGCTTGCAATTTGAGCAACAGGAGCAGAAATAGGGTAGGGAGCAATGACTTTTAATAATGTTTGAACTATTGCTGGTGATGCTAGTGTAAATCCGCAGCGCAAACCGGCCAGTGCAAACGCCTTCGATAAAGTTCGTAATATGACTAAATTCTCATATTGTTCGAGTAAATCAGTTTGGGTTTGAGCAATATCGAATTCAATATAAGCTTCATCCACGACAACAATAGCTTGGTCTTTAAATGCGTCAAGCACGGTAACGATGTCTTGTTTAGAAACACTTGTGCCGGTTGGGTTATTAGGTGAGCAAATGAATACCGCTTTGACTTTACCAACATGCTTTAATATATCGGCTATGTTAAGAGTAAAATCGTTATTCAGCACCGATGTTTTTACATCAACGTTAAACGTTTGTGCACTGATTGCATACATTCCATACGTGGGTGGGCAAATAAGAATACTGTCTTTACGCGGTTCACAAAAGGCCCTAATAATAAGCTCTATGCCTTCATCGGCACCCCTTGTTACTAAGGTTTGCGCTGAGTGTAATTTTGCGTATTTTGCATAGCCTTTGATCACGGTATCAGGCTGGCAATCCGGATAACGATTGAACACTGATGAATCAATAGCGTACTCTCCTGCAAATGGAGACTCATTGGCATTCAACCAAACTTGTTCGGTGTCTGCACCAGAGCCAGCAAACAATCGTCTTGCCGATTCATAAGGAGTTAACGCATTAACATGATTAAGCGTGAGTTCTAACAGCCAATCGGTTGCTATGTTTACCTCAGAAGCCTTGTCGATTTGGTCCGTGCTCATGACTATTCACCTACCGGCGTGTAAATGTATACGCGGCCATCTGCTTTCGGTGGAGTGTTCGATACGCTGTTTGCCTCTTGCTCACAGTTCACATCAGCATTGTCAGCTTGTTCGAGTGAAACTGAGGGTAAGTCTAAACCAGTCAACCTAATCTTAACGGCATTTCTGTGCGCATCGAGACCTTCAGCGTCAGCCAAATCCATAATTGCATCACCGATATTTTCTAATCCTTCACGCGATAATTCTTGTACGGTATAGCGGCGCATAAAGTCTAGTAAACCTAAGCTTGAATAGTTTCTAGCATAACCATAGGTTGGCAGTACATGATTGGTGCCACTTGCATAATCGCCGGCAGATTCAGGAGAATAAGCACCAATAAAAATAGATCCTGCATGTTTCAAAGTTGCTAATAAGTCGCGTGCATTGTCGGTTTGCACAATCAAATGCTCAGGTGCATAAGCGTTACTTACTAAAACACTTTGCTCGATACTATCGGTGAGAATATAACGGCTGTTGTCGACTGCTTTACTAGCAATGTCACGGCGCGAAAGTTGAGTAAGTTGCAAGCCGATCTGTTGTTGAACCTTAACAATAAGCGCACGGTCATTGCTCACTAATACAGCTTGCGAGTCAGCACCATGTTCAGCTTGTGACAGTAAGTCAGCCGCGACAAAGCCCGCATCCGCATTTGCGTCAGCAATAACTAACACTTCAGAAGGACCTGCTGGCATATCTATAGCCGCACCGTTAACCACTTGACTTACTTGCTGTTTGGCTTCAGTAACGAAACTGTTACCGGGGCCAAATATCTTATCTACTTTGGGAATCGTTTCGGTGCCAAATGCCATCGCCGCAATTGCCTGAGCCCCGCCGCAAAGGTAAATGTGCTGAATACCACATATCTTTGCGGCGTAACATATTTCGGGTGCAATGGTGCCTTGTGGTGAAGGAGGAGTGCATAAAATCGGTAACTCACAACCAGCGACTTGCGCCGACACGCCCAGCATTAATACTGTCGAAGGCAAAGGTGCACTGCCACCTGGAATATACAAACCGACTTTCTCTAACGCTGCGTGCTTCTGTTCACATACCACTCCAGGCGTCGTTTCAATGCGAATATCCTGGGGTATTTGGGCTTCGTGAAATCTCTTTATATTTGCATAGGCGATATCAATAGCGATTTTAACTTTCGGCTTAATTTTGCTTTCAGCTTGTTCAATAATAGCTAAATCTAAACGTAATTTGCTTAGTTGTGCACCATCAAACTGTTTTGTATATTCAAATACTGCCGCGTCTTGGTTTTCACGTACGCGGCTTAAAATTTTAGTAACAGTATCACGCAACATGACACTGTCTTTCATCGCCGGACGCAACAACGCGTCCTGCTGCTGTTGCTCGGTTAGGTTGCCCCACTCAATAATTGATTGCGACGACATCGCGATTACCCCATCATTTTTTCAATTGGCATAACAAGAATTGAGCTACAGCCCAACGATTTTAGTTTTTCCATGGTTTCCCAAAATAATGTCTCTGAACTTACTACGTGAATAGCCACGGTTTCGTCATTGCCGGCTAACGGCAATACAGTTGGGTTTTCAGCACCTGGAAGTAAGCTTTTAACTTGCTCTAAATAAGCCTTAGGTGCATGTAACATGATGTATTTACTTTCTTTTGCCTGCATAACACCATCAACGCGCGGTAATAACCGATTAATCAATGCTTGCTTGTCATCGCTAAGGGGCTGCGACCGTTGAATTAAAACGGCTTTTGATTCAAAAATAACCTCTTGTTCGCGCAGACCATTGGCTTCCAGTGTAGCGCCTGTTGATACCAGGTCGCATATCGCGTCAGCAACTCCAGCACGAGGTGCAACTTCGACAGAGCCAGTTAACATGACCGCTTGTGCATCAATGTTGTTTTCTTTGAAGTAGCGCTCTAGTAGGTAAGGATAAGTTGTTGCTACTTTGGTGCCATTCAACGTTTTTATACCGTCGTACTTCATCTCGTTTGGGATCGCAATAGACAAACGACAACCGCCATAATCTAAACGACGCAGTGTTTTAAAGTCGGCGGGGCGATTCGATGATCGGCGTTCAAGCATCTTTTCTTCAAGTTCGTTTTCGCCAATAAAGCCCATATCTACCACGCCATCCATTACCAGCCCCGGAATATCGTCGTCGCGTACAAGCAATAAATCGATAGGCTGATTAGTTGAATGAGCAATAAGCAAGCGATCTCTAATTTGTAGTTTTATGCCAATAGCTTTCAATAACGCAATGCTGTCGTCGCTTAATCGGCCTTTTTTCTGTACTGCAATTTTTAATCTTGTTGAATCGCTCATTTCTAATTCCTTTGTATGCTTTCGCTAAATTTGGCTGCTTGTTAATCTATAGCCGCGATTTCATCTGCATTTTCAGCGTAAATCCTCTACTTAGACAAGCTAATAGCCCTATCTAATACCCACTTAAGCCGAGAGAGATCGATTTGATTTTTTACGTTGATAAAATCAAACAAAAAACCCCCGAAAGTTTCCTCTCGAGGGCTTCAAATTTCTTTAATGCCATGGAAAGGAAACAATACCCTTCCAGCACGAACCTGAAAGGTTATGCGTTCATATGATGATGGAGGCTGAGATTTGTAATAGTCATTTTAGTTCGAGTTATCTTCGAATTTTTTAAGTGGGAGAATATTATATAATTTGATGCTCAGAATCAACAGCAAACCCAAGAGAAATCAAGTTTGTTTTACATAACTCATGTCATTTCTATATAAGAGTAGAGAACACTTCGGTATTCATACTATTGGCGGCTCGATTTTTATGCATGTAAGGAGTTGGCAACCGGTTAATCTTCAACAGCCGATTGTTCCCAATATTGTACTTTTGGCGTCGCATCAATTAGTTTCTGCGGCAGTTCGTCGTCATCAATCTCTACGCCTCTTAGTTCATGAATGTTGGCTTGAAGGTTAGTTCTAAATTTTTTCACTTCCCGCCAAAGTTTGACAAACTGCTCACGTTCTTTGCCTGTCATATTACTGCTGTCCCCAACGTCACTTATCGCTAATAAAGGACCTAAAACTCTATAGCCTTGCTGTAATCGTTCGCTTTGCTGAGCCTCGAAGGCCTCTAAAGGTGGCATATTATTAATTAGAGCCGGTTTGGTCGGAGTTTCTTCCTGATTAAAGCGAGAAAATTGTTCGATATAGACTTGTAGGTCAACACTAGCTGCACTTTGCCATTCCGTGAGTGAATCCATATTTATTAAAGTATTAGACACAGGATCAACTATGAACACCGAAGGCGTAGCAAAGTAATTTGGGTACCCTACTAAGTTAGTTATGTCTCGTCGGTCTTCTAAGTAAGCAACATCGATAAATTGCGTGACATAGCGATCAGCCAATACTGTTTGCATTTCGTCGGTAGAAAAGTTTTCAGCTAAACCAACGCTATCATGGCACCACTGTGCGCCTAACACGATTAACGCATATTTATTTTCAGCCAGTGCTTTACTTAATGCAGTTTCAGCTTGCAAAATAGGATTTTCTGTAGGGGTGAAAACATAGTATGAAAGGACATTTTTCTCCCCATCAGCTGCAACCATAAATGCAGACGCAAAAATAACACATAAACAGAATGAGGCAACCTTCACCAGAATAGAATTTTTTTTTTTGGCTCGAATATTCATTGGTCGTTTATTTTTCAAGTGACTTTTAAATTAAGATATCACTTTTTATAAATAGAAACATTCTGATACGAGTGATTTGAGTAAAAAAATGAAATTCAGTTTATAATGCCAACTCAACATGGGGTATTTGAGTGAATCCATTTTCAAAAGTAAATTCAAAATTTAAGCAAGCAATTAGAGAAAAGGCAATAAAACGCGCAGAAACTCGCATTGTGTTAGCGAAGAAGAAGCCGCAAGACTTTACAGAGGATGAATTGGAAGTGATTGTCCAAGAAGAAGAATCCAAAATCTATTCCACAATCAAAGAAAAAGGTGTCCTTGCGGTTCTCGCTGTTCTAGGTATTGGGATATTTGGTTAAGCTATGAATAAACTTATCAACATCATTCTTTCTGGCTTGCTATGGCGCAAATATAAGTTTTTTATTCTTAGCCTGATCATATTGATTGCGTTTATTTTTGTGGTTGGCCAAGTACATCAAGACTACCTAAGATACAACGAGTTGCAGGAAATACCGACTAATATCGGTTTGTCATTTGCGGTGAAATGGCTGATATGGGCATCTAGTATTACTCTATTTTTAGTTGCTAACCATTATTTCAATCGATATAAGCGCCAACAAAAAGAACTTGCATCTGAGCAATCAAATAGCGCACTTAGCAAGTTATTAAAGTGGAAATCGCGTTTTGGTAATAACGCTGAATCGTCACTAAGGCACTCAAGTGAAGAATCGAGCACTTCTAAACAAAAAGGGAGTGAAACAGCGAAGGTTGCTGAAGTTGATGTCCATGACGGCGTCGACCCGTTCGCGGCGATAAGAAAGAAAGACAAACTTCGCAGCTACGCCGATGTTGTGATTGAGCAAAAGCCAAATGAGCCAAATGAGCCAAATAAGCCAAATAAGTCAATTTAGGTAATAGGCTGCTGCTGGTGCGTCTAAAAAACCTAAGGTATCGATTATTTTTAATGGCGATTTTGTTGAGCCTCTGTGCATAATATTGTGTTTTGGTGTAACGTACTCAACAATAATTATAATAACAAAGACCCCAACGCGATCTCGATATGTCAATAAACTATGTACAACTTTTGCCCCAACATTTTGATGCAGTTATTGCTTTAGGTAATAAAGTGCATGGTGATAATTATCTAGATGAAAATAGTTTAGCTGATTTGTATCAACGCAGTTGGTCAGACAATATTAATGCTAGTTGGGTTGCTGTGCGTTCCCCAGATGAGGCCGATCAGCACAATGTTACCTCAGTAAGAAATACGCCAGACGGTTATTTGATTGGCTTTCGCCTTACCATCGCCGTTAGTCAATGGTTGCCCGATAAGTGGTGTTCGCCGCTACTTTGGGAGATCCCTAAAGAGAAAATTTGTTACTTCAAATGCAATACGGTGGATACTGAAATGAGGGGACTTGGTATAGGCTCCACCTTATTGAAAAAATCAATTGTTACCTCGAAGCAGCAGGGGGCGCTGGCAGGAGTCGCTCATATTTGGCTAGCTAGTCCTGGTAACTCTGCTTTTAGTTATTTTAAAGCTTGTGGGGGTGAATTAGTCAAAGAACATGCAAATAGATGGCAGCAATACAGTATTGAAGATAGCTACGACTGCCCTGTCTGTGGTGTTTTATGTCAATGTACGGCGGCTGAAATGATACTGCGATTTAATGAATTAGGTGACTAATGTACGATCCACTTATTGACGATACTCCACCAAGCGACCAACATCAGCCTGATAGTTTTTGGGCGTCAGGTAAAGATTCTGTCCGATATTCGTCACTTGTTGGCGAACATAAAACTGATGTTGTGATCATTGGTGCTGGTTATACCGGTTTATCATGTGCTCTGCACTTAGCTCAAGAACACGGAGTACAATGCACTGTTATTGAGGCTAACCAACCTGGTTGGGGTTGCAGTGGCCGCAATGGCGGCTTTGTGCTGCCAGGGACGGGGAGGCTAAGTGTTCAACAAATGCGAAAACGCTGGGGAAAACCAGTAAGCCAAGCTATATATGCCGAATACCTCAATTCAATTGATACGGTTTCTCAGTTAATAGATGAAGGAATTGATTGCGAACGAACTGCAGGTGGTTATTTAAAGTTGGCCCATAAGCCATCTTTAGTAAGCGCACTTCACCATCAAGCAAATGAGTTGGCTGTGGATTATGGTGATTCAATATTGTCACTTTCAGCAGATGAAATTTCTACAACATATTTATCGGGAACACGATCCTACGGCGGTATTTACTACCCTAATGCGTTTGGTATAAACCCCTGGTTGTTTTGCCAAGGTGTCGCAACAAAGGCAGCAGACGCAGGCGCGAATATCTGCGGAAATAGCGCAGTGATAGATTGCCAAAAAATTAATGAAAAGCATGTATTAAGAACTAAGTCGGGTTCAATTACGGCGAATACACTCATCGTTGCGACTAATGGGTATGGTCAACGCAATTTATATGAGGGGTTAAAAGATCGCACTTTCCCAGTTATATCTAGCATTATTGTGACCGATCCCTTAACTCCTCAACAACTTCTAGATGTTGGGATGTCGGAGGGCTTAATGGTGATGGATACAAGACCCTTAAAATACTACTATCGCATACTCCCTGACAACCGTTTGTTATTCGGAGGTAGAGGAGCGATTGAAGGAAGGCACGCGAATAACACTAAGTACCAAAAAGCACTAAAGAATGGTCTTTTGGCAACGTTCCCTAGTTTACATCAGATTAGTATAAGTGCCTTTTGGAGCGGGTGGGTAAGCGTTTCCTTAGATGATTATCCGCGCGTTTATAATGATCAACAGAACAAAACGTTGTACAGCAGTGGTTATTGTGGCGCAGGGTTAGCTTTTTCTATTCAAGCGGGAAAACGCCTGGCGCAATTGCACTGTGCTCCAGACAAATTGCCTGACCTTCCGTTTTGGCAATCACCGCTCAAACAATTCCCTTTCGCTCTAGCTCGACGACCGGCTTTAAAAACCTTTTACGCTTGGGAGGCACTTAAACGAAAAGTAGGAATATAAACGCTATTGATGACGCGTGTATGGTATCTAATGGTTATGCTAACAAGGCCACGTTAATTTAATGACGCTTAAGATCAGGCCCATAAAAAATGAATAGGGGGCTAGAGCAGAGCTAAGGTTGTGTTTGTAACTCCATATCTATATGCATAATGCCATCCTCATCATAGGGTTCACTAAACGGTGTAAAGCCTAATTGCGTATAAAATGTCTGTAAATAAACCTGAGCACCGATTTGAATAGTTCTATCAGGCCAATGCTGTTTACAAATATTAATTGCCTCCAACATTACTAATTTTGCGAGCCCATGACCTCTCTCCGATGATGCCACTGCCACACGACCAATACTCGGACCGTTATATGAGATACCAGGTGCTAGACATCTTGCGTAAGCAATGACCTTGTTTACCGATTCTGTTTGGCCATTTAGTAAAGGACCCGGCGTAGTTTCAACTAACAGGTGCAGTGTATTCGAGTGGATGTCTTTGTCGTCTAAATCTGGATATACACAGTTTTGCTCTACCACAAAAACATCACTGCGAAGTTTCAAAGCACTGTATAGTGAAAAATTAGATAGTTCCGCAAATTGGTAACTACTGAAAGAGGGCGCAATCGTGTATTTGAAAGTGTTCAATCTTCTATCATGCCTTTAACTGTTTAGTATTTCGACATCACTCTAGCTGAACATTTGACTAACTTCTACTTTTCTATACAAGTAGCAACACAAACTGTTTTTCGGGGTCTTTTATAACTAATCGGAGTTTGAAATTCGCGTTATCTATTTACCTTATGACAATTGGTGCATCCCCCAGCAACTTTACCCGCAAAATAATAACGAGGTTGTGCAAAAGAAGCCGCAACCTTTGCACTATCAACCTTACTCGTAAAGTCTTGCATATAGTCCTCCATAAACGGATGGTTTGCACCTTCGCTGCCGGTTTTTAGTCTGTTAGCAATAGATCCTATGCCTCTAAGCGCGGTTAGTACTTCTTCGCGTTGTAATTCTATTTCAGTTGGAGTGTCACCATACGGTTTAGTCAAAGCTTCTTCGAGTAAGCTCATTTGCTGTGCCAATTTACCCATATCTGAGCGCAAAACAGCTTGTTCAGTATATTTAAAATCAGGAGCATAAGTCACTTTGCGCATCGAAGCCGCAAATTGATTGCTACATCCCGCTAAGACTATTGCGCTAGTTGCTGCAATAAAAACGATTTTACATAACGATATTTTTGAGTTACTCATACTCACAAATTCCTTCACAATGAGTCTAAATTGGAGTTTAAAGTGCTAGTTCAGTTTTTTGAATGATACTAAATAGTTCGTCTTTAAGATAAAGTCGACTTTTCTTCAATGACTCTAAATAATCATCGTCAACAGGTGAGTTGTTTTCTTCAATATGATGCAGTTCGCTGTCTACTTCATGATAGTTATCAGACAACTTGGTGAAATGTGCATCATGCATTTTCAAGTGTCGAATTGTATGGTGATGATCTGGGAATTCATTCAGTAATGTGTGCTTGCCTAATTGCATAATGATTATCCTATATTGACATTGTGTA
>JBLIKA010000125.1:0-9296 GCA_047637355.1 Glaciecola sp.
CTGCGTCTGGTGCGTCGGCTTACACCGGCATTCCACTTACTCATAGAGATTGCGCATCGTCTGTTAGATTCATTACTGCCAGTCTTAAAACTCCATCATCAGAACCGAATTGGAGAGAGTTAGTGGGTAGCAGTAAAAATCAAACATTGGTTTTTTATATGGGCTTAAAAAAGCTTGATTTAATCTGCTCACGATTAATTAATAATGGTCTTGAAACTTCCTGGCCTATCGCAGTAGTAGATAATGCATGCACGCCAATACAACGTATTGAAATTGGAACCGTATTAACAATTACCCAGCAAGTAAAAAAAGCCAAATTCAAGGGACCTGCGATGATTATGATAGGTAAGGTAATTGATTATAGACAGCCCATAAACGTAGCATTAATGTATGATATGTCCGTTAACCCATATTAAAGAGCTTAACCGAACATTGGATATCAACACTTCTCAACATTCAGCAGCTGGTGCTTTTGTTCCCTATTTGCAGGCACTGGGGCGCGGGCAGAGAAGTGGTCGGAGTCTAACGCAGGCACAGGCGCGTGATGCGATGACGATGTTGCTTGAAAACCGTATTACACGCGAACAACGCGGTGCATTTTTAATGCTCTTACGGGTTCGTGAGGAGACCGCCGAGGAAATTGCTGGTTTTACTCAAGCTTGCAGATCAACCTTACCGAACGCGCTCACTCAACATATAGGTCAAGAAAATAGCAAATCAGTAATCGACTTGGACATAGGTGCTTATGCTGGTAAACGTCGACAGCTGCCATGGTTCATTTTGGCGATTGCCTGCTTAGTAGAACAGGGTGTAAAAGTAGGCATGCATGGTACCCAAGAGCCTGAATCCCAGAGGTTATATATTCAATCGGTTTTGTCACAATTAAGTGCCAGCATTCGAGCCAATAATACGCTTTTAAAAACCAAAGAAAATGAATGGCAAGCGACTTCGCTTGTGAACATTGAAGCGAAAATTAAACAGCGAGGTTTTGTCTACGCCGATTTGTCACTTTTGCATCCCCAATTAGATGAACTTATTCAACTCCGTAAAGTTTTTGGCTTGCGCTCGTGTGCTAATACGCTAGCGCGCTTGCTTAATCCATTTAACGCAAGCTATTCATTGCAGGGCGTACACCATAAACATGTGGATGATAAGCATGCAGAGGTTGCAAGGCTATTGGATGAACAAAATATCCTTTGCTTTAGAGGCGAAGGTGGAGAACCAGAGGTCGATCCATCAAAAGAAACAATCCTAAAAGTGTGTCGCCACAGTAACATCGAGCATATTAATTTAATACCTGAGCAACGATGGGAGTTAAAACCTAAGGCTTTGGATGTGAATACATTAGCTTTGGTGTGGCAAGGTGCGAACATGCACAGCTACGGTGAAAACACGGTCATTTCTTCACTTGCAGCGCTTTTGATTTTACTTGAGAATAAAAAACAAGACCAAGCATTTGTTGACGCGAAGAAATTGTGGAAAGCGAGGAATACAAAGCGGTTTTTGGGTGTTGATGCGTATTTCTCTAGCAGTTTTGATGTTATCTAATGAACTTATATCCAATACTTTTTTGAAGTTGGCGGGTTCTTTGCATCATCGTTAAAGGACTCTCGTATGCTCTCCTTTGCGATTAATGAATAAAAACGACTCATATCACGAAAATACAAATAATAAGCAGAACAAGCTTAGTATCCTGCTCATCGATGATGACCAATCTCGCGCTTCTCAGTTGATCGCGGCTTTGGAAAACTCACGTTTTCAGGTAAATCACTTGGCGAGTTCAGGAGCATCCTTATTAAAGCAGGTAGATGATCTAAAGCCAGACATGGTTGTTATTGATATCGAATCCCCCGACAGAGATATTCTCGATAGTCTGCATACTCTTTCTAACTTCAATCCTAAACCCATTGTCATGTTCTCTGAACAAGCGGATTCTGACATTATTACGCGTTCAGTGAAATCGGGAGTCAGTGCTTATGTTTGCGGTAATGCTGACCCAAAAAGAGTTCGCGCTATTTTAGATGCAGCATTGGCTCGTTTTGAAGACTATCAAAGTGTTAAGAAAGAATTGGTGGACGTAAAGCAAGAGTTAGAGGCAACAAAGATCATTGATAGAGCAAAGCGTTTATTAATGAAATCAAGGAGTATGTCCGAAAGTGAGGCATTTCATGCGTTGCGTAAAATGGCTATGGATACAGGACAAAAAATTGAACAAGTCGCAAAAACCTTAATATCTGTTCTTAATACGATTAAGTAGTAAAGCGCTTCGCAGTGAATGTAACCGCAAAGTAGAAGTAGAATTAATGATAAAGAAAAATAAAATGAGGTTAGTTTCTAACATAATTATAACACTCACTAGGCTTTCGCAAGAAGCGACAATAACAAGAAGTTTTCGAATGGAGAACCGCCATGTCAGCTCAAATTAATCTTGGTTTTGTACCTCTGACCGACAGTGCGCCTTTAATTGTCGCCGAGGCGCTAGGGTATTTTCGTCAATTTGAATTAGATGTCATATTGTGTCCACAGAACTCATGGTCGACGCTGCGAGACAAATTGCAGACAGGTTTACTTGATGCTGCTCAATTATTAGCTCCAATGCCCTTAGCAAGTTCACTAGGGTTAGGTGGCATGAAAGTACAAATGACAGTACCGATGGTACTTAGCCAAAATGGAAATGCCATTTCACTTTCTCGTGTTTTGTGTGATGAAATTCTATCCTGTAATGCATTATCCATATTACCTTTTCCAATGCCATCATGCTTACTAACGAAAATTGTGCAAAGACGAGCTGTGCAAGGAGAAAAAAAGCTCTGCTTTGCGACTGTGTTTCCTTACAGCTGCCACCAATATCAGTTGTTGGATTGGTTAAAAGAAGCAGGTGTGCATAACGACATTGATGTGATCACTATTCCACCCAGTGAAATGTCAAGCTCTCTGGAGTCAGGTTTTATTGACGGATTCTGTGTTGGTGGGCCCTGGAGCGCAAAATCAGTGCGCGATGGAACAGGTGTTACGGTATTAACTTCCTATCATATTTGGCAAGACAAAGCCGAAAAAGTGCTAGGAATAACCGAAGGTTTTTACTATAAAGAACCTGAGTTGATCGCCAAACTATGTGCCTCTCTGCTTTTAGCTTGTGAATGGTTACAACATTTACCCAATAGATTCGAAGCTGCCAAGCTGATGTCAGAAAGTGGTTACTTAAATGAGCCCATTGAGGTTATTGCGCCCTCACTATTAGGCAGTTGTTTAATCCAACAAAATCAATCGCCTGAACATGTGCCTCACTACAATCGTTTTTATCAGTCGAGTTTCACTGTTGTTAATTCACCGACACTAGAATTGCAGCAATGGTTATTACAAAAGATGATCGACAGCCATCAGATATCATCAAAAGATGCAGAGCAGAGTGTCGTAACGCAGAGTATGCAGAAAATTGTAAATACAGCATGCTTTGACCAAGCAATAACTTTGCTTGCAAAACACAGCCAACAGTAATTGTTGTTAGGGCAGCGTTTTTTAAAACAGAAAAAGCACAGCAATAGTGCAGTTTGCACAAAGTTGATTCATTTAATGGGGAAAGTATTTCGTTATTTAAATGTTAAGTGATTGATTATAAACATGTAAAAATCTGGCATTAATAATGCAAAGTCGGAGTGAAGGTTAGAGGGCAGAGAATGAACAAATTTGAATTTTGTCGAGAAATTCAGTTTGCGGTTATCAGCTTCGATGAGAAATGTAAGCATGCGATTAATGTTACATTTACTTATTTAAAATAATAAAAACTTAACGACAAAGAGTAACAAACACCAAAGACGGCGTAAGTTATTCAGGCAAAGTAGCCCACGATGAGCGACAGCAATGTCCACTCATTGTGGGTTTTTTTTTGGCATTTTGCCTGTGTTATTAATATCAAAAGAGAAAGGATAATAAAAAAATGAAGAAATCAAACACCTTAATTAAACGAAGTCTACATGCGATAAGCATTATTACACTATTCTCTTTGTCCTTAAATGCAAAGCTAGCGCAATCTGCAACAAAACTTGGCTATGCTGAAAAAGAAGAGCTCAAAATTGGTTTTATTAAACTAACCGATATGGCGCCTTTAGCAGTGGCTTATGAAAAAGGTTATTTTGAAGACGAGGGTTTGTATGTAACTTTAGAAGCTCAAGCTAACTGGAAAGTACTATTGGATCGCGTTATTGATGGCCAGCTTGATGGTGCTCATATGTTAGCGGGACAGCCATTAGGGGCGACGATTGGTTTTGGCACGCAGGCTCATATTATCACCGCTTTCAGTATGGATTTGAACGGGAACGCAATCACTGTATCAAATGATGTTTGGGCTCAAATGAAACCACACATTAAACACGAAAATGGCAAACCTGTGCACCCAATTACAGCTGATGCCTTAAAGCCTGTTGTTGATGAATACGCTGCGAAAGGTAAACCTTTTAAGATGGGTATGGTATTTCCAGTATCCACGCATAACTATGAACTGCGTTATTGGCTAGCTGCCGGTGGCATTCATCCGGGCTATTATGCACCGCACAAAGGTGACACAAGTGGTCAAATTGATGCGCAAGCATTGTTGTCTGTAACACCGCCACCACAAATGCCAGCGACCATGGAAGCAGGCACTATTGATGGTTACTGCGTGGGTGAGCCTTGGAATCAACAAGCAGTATTTAAAGGTATCGGTGTTCCCGTTATCACTGACTATGAGATTTGGAAAAATAATCCTGAAAAAGTGTTTGGAGTAAGTGCAAAATGGGCAGAAGAAAATCCAAATACCCATATTCGTGTTGTTAAAGCAATGATTAGAGCCGCAATGTGGTTAGATGAGGACGACAATGCGAACCGATCAGAAGCAGTTGAA
Source organism: Glaciecola sp. (assembly GCA_047637355.1). Lineage (GTDB taxonomy): Bacteria > Pseudomonadota > Gammaproteobacteria > Enterobacterales > Alteromonadaceae > Glaciecola. Next base: position 4,880 of record JBLIKA010000125.1, read on the forward strand.
ATACTGGCAAGAAGCACTTACGTAGGTGCTGACGAAGACGTTATTGCAAATAGTATGACAGGTACCTTTGAATATGAAAAAGGCGATAAACGTGAAATCCCCGACTTTAACGTGTTTTTTCGCTACAACGCAACGTATCCATTCTTTAGTGATGCGATTTGGTATCTGACTCAAATGCGACGTTGGGGACAAATTGAAGAGCCTAAATCCGATAATTGGTTTATAGATACCGCGAAGAAAGTCTACAAGCCAGAAATCTATGCTGTTGCCGCTAATGAGCTAATCAAAGAGGGTAAAGCGAAAGCCTCAGACTTCCCCGACTTTGCAACGGAAACAGGCTTTAAACCTGCTCAAAGCGAGTTTATCGACAATGTAACTTATGACGGCACAAAACCCAATGCTTACTTAAACTCATTTACTATCGGTTTGAAAGCAGATAGCAAAATATAATTCGCATTTGATAAAGCCGGCTGAGGAGTGACTCTTATGTTGAAAGCTAATATAGCACCAATAATGTTTCAAAAATTGAAGCAAAACGTGATTCGAGACCGTTTTTTAGCAGGTATTAACTCGATGGTCTTACCTTTAATAGGAATACTCATTTTTGCCGTGTTATGGGCCTCAGTTGCTAAAAATATCGACACGTCGTTAGGTGAGTTTCCTGGGCCAACGCAAGTATGGGAGCAATCTTTTACCTTAATTGATGAGCACAATAGGCAACAAGAAAAAGCCGAAGCGTTTTATGAAAGACAAGAAAAGCGCAACGCCAAACGCCTTGCTGTCGACTCTGATTATGTTACTACACTAAAAGTATTTACGGGTGCTCCCACTTTCTTTGACCAAATTTGGACTAGTTTATATACCGTTACAGTGGGCTTCTTTGTCGCTTCTATCATTGCGGTACCGTTGGGTATTTTGTGTGGCTTGAGTAAAGCAACTTATGCCGCAATTAATCCCCTCATTCAACTATTCAAGCCGGTCTCGCCATTAGCTTGGTTACCCTTAGTAACAATGGTAGTGAGTGCGGTTTACGTGAGTGATGAACCTATGTTTGCGAAATCATTTATTACATCGGCAGTTACCGTAAGTTTGTGTTGTTTATGGCCAACATTGATCAATACCGCTGTGGGGGTTTCAAGCATCGACAAAGATCTTATCAACGTAAGTAAAGTGTTACGTTTAAATGCATTCAACCATATATTGAAAATTGTATTGCCCTCTTCCATTCCCGCCATCTTTACTGGTTTAAGACTCAGTTTGGGGATCGGTTGGATGGTACTTATTGCTGCTGAAATGTTGGCGCAAAATCCGGGCTTAGGTAAGTTTGTGTGGGATGAGTTTCAAAACGGCAGTTCAGAATCACTTGCTCGAATCATGGTCGCGGTACTGACGATCGGCGTTATCGGCTTCATTTTAGATAGGCTCATGTTGTCGGTTCAACGTTATGTGAGCTGGGACAAGAGTGTTTCGTTGAGATAAACGAGGTAACAAAAACTCATTGCTAGGAGTCATTATGAACAAACCAATAAAAACACAGACAAGTAGGGTGCAACGACATTTAGAGTTATCCGACGTAGGCATCGATTTCCCGACACCTAAAGGACCTTTTACCGCGGTAAAAAATGTCAGTTTGAAGATTTCGAAAGGCGAATTCATCAGCCTAATTGGCCATTCTGGATGTGGTAAGTCAACGGTACTAAATATTGTTGCGGGGCTTTACCAAGCGACAACAGGTGGTGTGATATTAGATAACGATGAAGTTAACGAGCCAGGTCCTGAGCGCGCGGTTGTGTTTCAAAATCATTCGTTGTTGCCTTGGCTTTCGGTTTATAAAAATGTTGAGCTTGCTGTAAAGCAAACTCGCAATGGACGCTCGAGAGCTGAAATGAAGGAGTGGGTTCAGCATAATTTAGACCTAGTGCATATGACGCATGCGGCGGACAAACTGCCTTCTGAAATTTCGGGTGGAATGAAGCAGCGAGTTGGTATTGCGCGAGCCCTATCAATGGAGCCTAAAGTGTTGCTAATGGACGAGCCTTTTGGTGCGTTAGATGCACTGACTCGCGCTCATTTACAGGATTCAGTAATGGAGATACATGCTGCATTAGGCAATACAGTTATTATGATTACCCATGATGTAGATGAAGCCGTGCTGTTATCAGATAGAATTGTGATGATGACGAACGGGCCTGCTGCAACAATAGGCGAGATATTAGACGTAAATTTGGAAAGACCTCGCAACCGTCTTGAAATGACAGATAACCTTCAATATAACCAGTATCGACATGCGGTGCTCAAGTTTCTATATGAAAAACAAAATAGAATTCACGCGGTTAGTACCGTAAAGCCAGACATCCAGCAAAGTAACAAAAAGTCTAGCAGTGCAGCTTAAAAAAACATCAATATTATTCGCAGTTTCAGGCTGCGCTCCACTTATAAATTAGACATGCAAATGCATTGCAACGGTCGCTACACACTTCGATCGATCATGAGTATTAATTTGCTAAAATAAAGAGAAAATACATGAACGGAAAATCCCACTTACTGACAGTTATCGCATCAACACTAATTCTGGCTGGCGTCTCTTCATCCGCCTGTGCCGCTGATTCACTATATGAAGCACTGAGTTCAGGAAAAGCGACAGGAAACGTTAACTTGAGATATGAAGGTGTTTCTCAAGACAATACAGCAAAAGATGCTAGTGCATTCACATTGCGCACAAGGCTAGGCTATACGACGGCTGAATTAGAAGGCTGGTCAGTTTCATTTGAGCTGGAAGATAACCGTATTGTGCTTGGCCAAGGCGATTATACTGTTGGGCCAACAGGCTACAATTTGGGTGAGTATTCGGTAATCGCAGACCCTGAATTTACCGAAGTAGACCAAGCTTTTGTGCAGTATAAAAAAAATAAATTAACATTAAAGCTAGGCCGTCAGGTTATTGCTTTGGATGGTCAGCGTTTTGTTGGTCATGTGGGCTGGCGCCAAGACCGTCAAACCTTTGATGCTGCTACGGTTATTTATGCTGTCAGTGAAAAGTTTAAAGTGCAATATAGCTATCTTAATCAGCGCAATCGTATTTTTGCTGAAATGGCTGATTTAGATTCTAAGGATCATTTGCTCAACCTTAATTATAAAACCGATTTTGGCATTGTGACTGCGTATAGCTATTTGCTAGAAGTAGATAATGATACGAACAATGCACTAGATACCTATGGAATGAGTTTTAAAGGTTCAACTAAAGCGGCGAAGGCAGGCGATAGTACCTTTTTATACGCAGTCGAATATGCAACACAGAACAGTAAAAGTGCCGAAACCGATTTTGATGCTGATTACTTATTCGCAGAAGTTGGTATGAATTTTTCAGCAATAACAGCAAAACTAGGCTACGAAGTGCTGGGGTCTGATAATGGTAGCTATGCCTTTGCAACGCCTTTAGCAACGCTGCACAAATTTAATGGTTGGTCAGATCAATTCCTAGGAACGCCATCTCAAGGTTTAGTTGATGTGATATTTACCCTCACGGGAAAAGCCGGAGGTGGCAATTGGGTCTTAGCGTATCATGACTTCTCGGCAGATACTCCGACAGAGAGCGTTGATGATTTGGGTTCAGAAATTAACTTACAGTACGCAACGACATTTGCTAAGCATTATACCGCAGCGATAAAATATGCGGGTTATTCTGGCGAAAGTGGTAGGGTCGATGCGGAGAAAGTATGGTTATGGGTCAGTACTAAGTTTTAATATAAAGTATGGAAGAAGGGCTCTTACGAGCCTTTTACTTCCTCTTAAATATCCCCTCTCTTTCTGCTTCGATTACGCTTTACTTCTTCAATAGTAAGTAATTCATGTTTTGACAAAAACCACTCGTAAGGTTATACCTATGTGTGCTGATGACGTTACTGTTAATACAACACTGAATGTTGAAAAATTCAACTAAGATTATTTGCGCGCGGGAGCGTTTAATTTTGGTATTCAAACATGATTATTAGCAGCAATGGAACATCAAAAAAATAATAATAAAAATATCTAAAAGATAATCAATAAACCGACAGAAAAATTTGGCACCTTTTGCAGGTGACCTTGTGCGCCTTAAAAAAGCAATTTTATAATCTGAGCTAACCAAAAATAGGATGCGAAATGAGCATAATAGGGTTTGTCAAAGAGCAATTAGAAAATGAACGTCGGTGCAGTATACTACCAATAAATGTAAAAGCTTATGTAAAGCTTGGTGCGACAATTTTAGTCGAATCGGGTATTGGAATTAGCGTTAATATTGACGATTCAGACTACATTGACGCTGGTGCGACAATTGAAACTGATAGGGCTTGTTTACTCGCAAAAGCTGACTTCTTAATGTCGATTCACGCTTTAAGCAAAGCTGATTTGGAAAAGACCAAAACAACCGTATGTTGTA